>JAFWRB010000006.1 GCA_017508845.1 Neisseriaceae bacterium
CGTAATGAAAAAATTCCCCACGCCTGCATCTCCCCACATAATATCGTTACCATTTTCCTCGTCCGTATCAATTTGCAACAGTAACACGGTGTAATCTTTGAATCTTTCTGCTTCCTGCGGTGCGGTTTGAGTGAAAAACGGATAAGCACCTATCCAGTGTCCTTCATTGCGACGAAACAATTTATTACTTAATTCATCACCCAAAATTTTGTACGGCTCTTCAATATCATTATCTGTCATTTTAATTTCGGCGTTTTGTGCCGCTATTTTCAACACCCTTTTAAATTCTGGAAAATACGCCACACCCAAACGATTTTCTTGCAATTCAAAATCAAGTTTGTATGAATGAAAAAAAGGCAAATTGTAATCACGACTTGCAACAGGAATGTCTAACGCCATAACCGCTTGCTTGTCGATATTTTCGTCAATTTGTTCGTGATAAACCGCACGCCAGTTTTTTTGTGCTAATGGATTGTCAAAATCCGCACCATATAAAAAATTAGAATTAGGTGCTACAAACATTCCATTGCGATAAACAGGTTCTTCACCTGCCGACACAAAAAACTGCAATATGCCGTGTTCGGGAAAATCAGGCAAATGCGGCACTTCTGCCCAGTTAATTTGTGCTAACAAAATCATTTTATTGCCTTTTTCGTCCGTAGGATATGGCTTTTCAGGTTGCCAGTAAGGCAAACCGCCAAATTTGGACGCAGTTAGCGACAAGTTATCAGACGCTTTAAACGCCTTAATTCTAACCGCCGTTTTCAGACTGATTTTATCTATTTCATCAAGCAAGCGTTGTTCTGACTCAGGGGTCAGTTGCGAAACATATTTCGGCGTTTGATATTGCGGCGGTTTGTTTGGCTTTTTATTGCGTGCGTCATAAATATATTGAACGGCAAGCACAACCGCAAACACAAGCAACAAAATAGGTAAAATTAAGTTTTTGAATTGTCGCATTTTTTAGCCTTTTATTTGTTTCAGGCAGCCTGAAAGCGTTTATTTTACCGTTTTCGGGTTTAGCACCGCAACAAAACGATTGCCCACAACCACTTGCGACAAAGCCTTTTGTATATCCTGCATACTGATTTTTTCAATGCGTTTTTCGTATTCTTTTTCTTGATAAATCGGCATTTCGTTAATTAAATGATTTTCAATAGTCGATAGCCAAAATTCTGATTTTTGGGCATTGCGTTTTGCGGCAATAATGCTGGCTTTTTTATAATTATCCAAGCGTTCCGTTTTAACGCCTTTTTGCTTAATTTCGGCAATCATTTTATCAATATCTTTCAAAACGCCATTCACTTCTTCGGGTTTGCAAGAAAAATAAATTTCTATACTCGCTTTGGGAAAGGGTATTTGTGTAAAACTACCGCCCACATAAATAGAATAGATTTTGCTATTTTCTTCGCGGATTTTTTCCATTAACTCTTCTTGCAATATATTTTTCATTGCATTAAACGCATAACGATTTTCAACCGAATAATCTTGCAAATCGTTATTACGATAAATCAGCGTTACTTCTGCTTTATCGCTGTCGCCATAATCACGAATTAACTCTTTTTTACCCGAAATTGACCGCATTTTATCGTCCATAATGCTGTCTTTTTGATTGTTTTTGGGCAAATTCGCCATATAAATTTGCAATAACTCTTTTGTTTTGGCTATATCCAAATCGCCTGATAAAATAAAGGCATAATTCTCACTATTTGCAAATAAACCGTCTGCGGTTTTTTGTAAATAATTCAATTGTGCATTATCAATATCTTCAATTTCTAACGACATTGCTCGCTTGTTTTTATTGTAAAAAATTTCTGAAAATTCTTTACCAAAACGATAATCAACCGTCTGATTGCGTTTTTCAATATCGCTTTTCATTTCTTTTTGATAAATTTCCCATTCTGTTTGCGACAATACAGGTTGGGTAAATCGCACAAATAATTCCTGCAATATTTTTTCTAAATCGTCTTTGGACGATTGTCCTTTGAATGAAGTAGAAATTTGATTGACAGAAACACTCAAACCATAACTGTATTGTTTGGTAATTTTTTGGGCTTCGTATTTTTCAAATTTGCCGATATTGCCTGCATTAAGTAGAGCATTCACCATTTTGGCTTGTTGCACATCAGGTAAATTTGTTAAACCGCCTTTTTTAATGCCAAGCAAGTTAATTTTATTTTTTGTGGTTTTAATGTCTTTCAAATAAACCACGACACCATTTGCCAAAACAATTTTGTGAATATCGTTATCAGGCAAAATACTCTCTGACATAATCGCTTGTTTTTGTGGCGTTTTATCCATTAAAGACACGACTGCCTGAAAATCTTTGCTAAAATTATAAGCCTTTGATTTTTTGTTTATTTTATCAATTTGTTTTTGTGTGAGTTCAATCGGATCTTGGCTGATGATTTCCACAAAATAATCGCCCTGCGTGATTTTTTTAAATTCGTCATTCACTTCATTCAAAGAAATTTCATTCAAATAGCGTTCAATTAAAGCGTGTTTTTGTTTTTTATCTTGGCGAATATTGCCCGATTGAATATAACTTAAAATATCGCCTAATTGTTTTTCTTGACTTTCTTCACGCAAAGAATCTGTTTGGTTGGCTTGTAACAATTCTTTTTTAACGGTTACAAAATCATCATTTGAAAAACCATATTTTCTTACCCCTTTAATGGTTGAAAATATTTTTTCCAAAGCCTGTTCGTTTTGTTTATCCACAATATCAATCGAAAACGCATTAAGATTTCTTTGTTGAAATAAGTTTTGATTGCTATAAAAAACTTCTTGCGGACTTTTTAATTCTTGGTTTAATTTTTGAAAACCCAAATGCAATAATGAAGAAATATATTGACGCACCAATATATTGCGTACATCGGTATCACTATCCACATTTTTATAAGGTTCGGCAAACAATACTTGAATAAAAGCACTGCCGCCTTCTTTTTCAACTAAATTCGCAAAACCTTTTTCAAAAGGTTGTAAGGTTTTATCGGCTCTTTTCAGGCTGCCTGAAACTTTTAAATTGTTAAAATGTTGTTTAATTTTTTGTTCGATTTCTTTTTCATCAATATCACCCACAACAATGACACTCATTAAATCTGGGCGATACATTCTTTGATAAAAACCTTTCACGGTTTTTTGGTCAGTATTGGCAATAATTTCATTTTTACCGATAGGAAAGCGTTTGGCAAAAATGCTGTTTGGATATAAATATGTTGCACGCTTTTCATAAAAACGCCGTCCCACATCTTTTTTGGCTTCTTCTAATACCACGCCTTTTTCTTTTTCAATTTCTTCCGCGTCAAAAGAAATACCGCCTGCCCAGTCGCTTAATACCAAAAAGGCACTGTTAATATTTTCTTTTTCTGCTGTATTGATTTGTAAATTATAAGTGGTATCCTGAAAACCTGTTGAAGCATTTAAGTCCGCACCAAATCGTACGCCTAATTGTTCTAATTTACGAATTAACTCGTTTTTCTTAAAATGCGTACTGCCATTAAATGCCATATGTTCCACAAAATGGGCTAATCCCTGTTCTTCGTCTGTTTCGTCAATACTGCCTGCCTGAACATTTAAATAAAAATAGGCATTGTTTTTGGTTTGGTCATTTTTGAGAATGTAATATTTTAAGCCATTATCTAATGTGCCTGTTTTAACGGCTGGGTCAAAAATTAAATTATCGGCAAAAGCCAAGTTAATGGATAAAGCCAATGTGGTAGCGATTGAAATGAAATGTTTTTTCATTGTTTGTAACCTTTTTGTTTTAATGGAAATATATTTTCAGGCTGCCTGAAAGTTGTGATTATCCAACATTTCTTTATATTTTTGCCAGTTTGGCATATTTTTATCAATAATGGCAATAAAATCATCGCCGTGTCCTTTGACAAAAAAATGGGCTAATTCATGCAGCAGAACATATTGCAAACACTCGGGCGGATATTTTGCTAACTCGCTGTTAATACGAATACTTTTTTTATTAGGCGTGCAACTACCCCAACGGGTTTTCATTTTTCTAATACAAATTTTAGGCTGTGGCGTTTTCATTTGCGTAATCCATTTTTCTAATATTAAAGATAATTGATTTTTTACTGACCCTGCATAAAAATTATCCAAAATATATTGCCGATTTTCTGCATTATTATTTTTTTCAGGCAGCCTGATAATAATTTGATTTTCTTTAATTTCCACACCTATTTTATTCGAAATTTCAATCAATAAACAATAAGGTTTTCCCCATAAAAAATGCGTTTCATTATTTTCATATTTTAATTGATAAGATACAATAGAATTTATTTTTTCTTGCGTTTGGCGTATCCACGATAAACGACTTTTAACAAAATTTTCTACCGTTGCCATAGCACAACGATAGGGCATAGAAACCGCAATCTGCCCGTCTTTTTTGACGGACAGATTGATATTTTTTACCCTTTTGCGTTGTACATTTATGGCAAGGTTTTCAATATAAATGATTGTATTCATTTATTTTTTTCTTCTAACACATCTTGACCGCCCAAAGCGGTGTAGCGAGTGAGAAAATTTTTATACAAAGCCAACTCATTTTCCACAACCGACAACTCGGCAGAACGCGTATCGCTTTGAGCGTCCAAGAGTTTTTGCAAATCGTCTGCACCGTTGTTATAACGCACTTCACGCATTTTTTCCAAGCGGCGAGTGGTTTGTAAGTTTTTGTTTAATAACGAATTTTGCTCTGTTAGTTGTCGATATTGCGATGCTGCATTTTCCACTTCGGATAACGCCGTATAAAGCGTGTTGCGATAGCCTGCCAAATCCGATTGATATTTGATTTGCGACACTTTTAAGTTCAGCACATTATCGGGAAAATTCAAAAACGGCAAGGCCATATTCAGAGCCAAAGAACCGATAGGGTCTGCCACAATTTTCGACAACTCACTGCCACCAGCAGAAACGCCTAAATTCAAACCAAAAGACGGAAAGAAATCACGCACACGCATATCCACGCTTGCCATATCTGCCATTAAATTCAGCCGTGCTGCACGCACATCGGGGCGATTGTCCAACACATCGGCAGGCATTTCTACCTTTAATTCGGGTAATCTAAACGGTTGCGGTAGCGTTTGTGGCTCGTTGATTGCCGTTTCAGGCATTTCGCCGATTAACACCGCCAACGCATTGCGTGTTTGATTGTGCTGATGACGCAACGCCGCCATAGACGATTGTTGTTGTCGCAAACTTCGTTCGGCAGAGAGTAAATCCATTTCGGACGCGGCACCGTTTTTATATTTAATCCGCACAATATCGGTGAGTTTTTCCGTTGCCGCAAGATTTTGTTCGGACAGGGCAATTTTTTGGTTTAGGCTGCCTAATTCCCAGTAAGATTCAGCCACTTGCGTGGTTACTGCCAAAGCGATTTTTTGTTTTTCTTCTGCGGTAGCCTGTGCCGTATATTTTGCCACATCACGAGATTTTAACAACTTACCGAATAAATCCAACTGCCAAGACACGCCTGCGTTAGAAGAATAACTTTTAGAAACTTGGCTATTGCCGTCCAAAGGTTTGCGGCGATTGGCATTTGCACTTGCAGACACAGACGGCAATAAATCCGCCGTTGCCATATCCACTTGCAACAGCGACTGTTGCAGGCTTAAAGCAGCTTTTTGCAGCGAACTATTTTGTTGCAAAGCGGTGTCAATTAAGCGATTTAATTCTTTATCGTCAAAGGCTTCCCACCAGCGATTAGGCAAATTGTCTATGGTTTTATCGCTCAGACTCGCGTGTTGCCACGCATTTGGCACAGGAATATTCGCCATATCTTGCGGTGCATTCGGCACAGCAGCACACGCGGCAAGCGTTAAAGTTAAAGCAATAACGAGTTGTTTCATATTATTTTTCTCTGTGTTTGTCAGCAAATTATGTTTTATAAACAATGGCGATTAAGGCTGCCTGAAACAAAATCAAGCATCGGCACACACTGCTTGGGCG
The DNA here is from genome assembly GCA_017508845.1 of Neisseriaceae bacterium. Classification (GTDB taxonomy): domain Bacteria; phylum Pseudomonadota; class Gammaproteobacteria; order Burkholderiales; family Neisseriaceae; genus RGIG9985. The sequence goes on from JAFWRB010000006.1 coordinate 5,965, forward strand.
AAATCCCATAAATCATCAAAAACCTGTGTATTTTCGGGCAAGTTGCCTTGTTCCAAAGTTTTTTTACCTTTACCTGTTAAGACCAACACAGGTTTGCCGCCGAGTGCGTCAATCGCTTGCAAATCGCGTAGGCTATCGCCGACAAGATAAGTGTCGGCGGCGGCGACTTCAAAGCGTTCTAAAATATCTTCAATCATACCCGTATTAGGTTTGCGGCAACGGCAATTATCATCAGGCGTATGCGGACAAAACCACACGCCCGCAATATTGCCGCCTGCCTGCCCCACGACACGATACATTTTAGCGTGCATTTGGTGCAACGCCGCAATATCAAACAAACCCCGCCCCAAACCTGACTGATTGCTTGCCACGGCAATGGTGTAGCCTGCCTGATTCAAAAACGCAATCGCGTCCGCACTTTTGGGCAAAGGTATCCACTCTTCGGCAGATTTCACAAAATCATCACGGTCTTTGTTAATCACACCATCACGGTCGAGAATAATGAGTTTGGTCATTTTTTATCCTTAAAATTCAAATGGTTTCAGGCAGCCTGAAAACCTTTTTACGCACAATCCCAGTGATAAAGCACCCTTGAAAAATCGCGTTTTTTCAAATCGTCCGCCGTAATAAAGAAAGTGCCCACGCCAGCGTCTCCCCACAGAATACCGTTTTTGCTATCTATTTGTAATAACAAGATATTATGCTCTGTAAGTGGTTCATCACCGCGTGGGTCGGATTGCGTGAAAAATGGGTAACCGCCGATATGGTGTCCCGCCGTGCTGTCATGCAATTTGTCGTACGCTTCTTCTTCCATTAAATCAAGCAATTCATCATCTTCATCGAACTCAATTTTTAATTTTTCTGCGGTTGTTTTGAACAATTTTTCAAAACGATAATC
>JAFWRB010000037.1 GCA_017508845.1 Neisseriaceae bacterium
AAAACGCCTTTCATGCTTTGTGCCATTCGCATTAACTTGCCCATACCGCCTTTGGTTAAGCGTTTAATCATTTTTTGCGATTGTTCAAATTGTTCCAGCATTTTATTGACTTCCTGCACGGAAACGCCTGCACCAAGTGCAATGCGGCGTTTGCGTGTGGCTTTGATGATTTGCGGATTTTCGCGTTCTTTCATCGTCATCGAGTTGATAATGGCTTCGGTGCGTGCCATTGCTTTTTCCGCCGTGCCTTCGGGTACTTTGGCTGCCATTTGCCCTAATTCACCTGGCAGTTTTGCCATAATGCTTTCCAAACCGCCCATTTGTCGCATTTGTTGAATTTGCAGTTTGAAGTCGTTTAAGTCAAATTTTTTGCCGCGATGCAGTTTTTTCGCCATATCGGACGCGGTTTTTTCGTCTATGCCTTTTTGTACATTTTCAATCAGGCTTAACACATCGCCCATACCGAGAATACGGCTTGCCATACGGTCTGGATAAAACGGTTCTAATCCGTTGATTTTTTCTCCCACGCCGATAAATTTAATCGGCTTACCCGTAACATGACGCACAGACAATGCCGCACCGCCCCTTGCGTCGCCGTCCATTTTGGTGAGAATAACACCTGTCAAAGGCAAAGCGTCATTAAATGCTTGGGCAGTATTCACCGCGTCCTGACCCAACATCGCATCAACCACGAAGAAGGTTTCAATCGGATTTAAGATTTGATGTAAGTTTTTGATTTCCGTCATCATTTCTTCGTCAATCGCCAAACGCCCTGCGGTATCAACCATCAAAACATCGTAATAATGTTTTTTGGCGTAATCGAGTGCTGCGACGGCGATTTCTTCTGCTTTTTGCGTGGTATCGGACGGATAAAAATCCACGCCCACTTGTTCTGCCAAAAGTTTCAACTGTTCAATCGCCGCAGGACGATACACATCGGCAGACACCAGAAGAATTTTTTTGCGTTTTTCGGCTTTAATCAGTCGGGCGAGTTTGCCTGTGGTTGTGGTTTTACCTGCCCCTTGCAAACCTGCCATTAAAATAATTGCAGGCGGCACGCACGCCAAGTTCAATTCGCTATTTGCCTTGCCCATTAACTCGGTCAATTCGGTATTCACCACGCCGATAAATGCTTGACCAGGTGTTAAACTACCGATGACTTCCTGCCCCATTGCCCGCACTTTAACTTTTTCGATAAAGTCTTTCACCACAGGCAAGGCGACATCGGCTTCTAACAAAGCCATACGCACTTCACGCAAAGCGTCTTTGATATTATCTTCGGTAAGCCGTGCATGCCCACGCATGGTTTTTGCCCACTGGTGCAGGCGGTCGGAAATATTGTCAAGCATTTGAGTTATTCCTTGTGATTTATAAAATCATTCGTTATTTCTATACAAGCGGCGATTTTAACACGCTATTCACGGATAAGTCGATTTAAATATACTGTCATTGCGAGCCGTGATGAAATCACGGCGTGGCAATCCCCTTGTCGTTCAGGTCGATTAAAACGGAATGATTTAAGGCAACATGAAAACATTTTTGCAATGCCATTCTTCGTAGTCAGGAGATTATTACGCCATTGCGTTACGCAATGGCTCGTAATGACAGTAATTTTTTTAGGTTGCCTGAAAACTTTGACAGCAACCGTATTATTGAGAAGGATACTCTTTGGATAGCAATTCGTCTTGTTTATCAACGATTGCTCGGCATTTCGGTTCAAATATTTCTTGAAATTGTTGCATTTCTTTCTCATTTGGCATCATAGGCGGTAATTTGCCATATCGCCGTTTATATTCTTGATGAACTTCATCTGTACATTTATTAAGTTCTTCACTTAATTTATCTAATTCCGTCATCGGCTGATTGTTCTCGCTTTTATCCGAAGAACCGCCACAAGCCGTTAAACACAACACACAGCACAATAATGCTAAATACGATTTCATAACTAAAAACCTTTCTTTTCAATCAGTTAAGCAGAGTTGTTTATGAGTACAGACTGTAAAGTCTGTACTCAATCATATATGATTGAGCGAATTTGAAAATCTTTTCAGGTAGCCTATTTTTCTCTTTTTCATCGCAAAATAGAGTAAAATTCAGGGTTATATTTTCAGGCTGCCTGAAACAACACAAATCACATAAAAATAATCACTAACCCATTCAAACACATTTGGAAAAACACCATGCAAACAATGGCTTTAATTATTTTATTATTTATCTACGGCGGATTAGGTGCTTTTGTGTGGGGCTTTTGGCGAAATCGTCCCAATGACGAATACCCCATAAAACGCGAAATCGCCATACTGGTGCCTGCACTGATTTTGCACGCCGCCGCAGTGTGGTTGCCGATGTTATCAGGCGGACAAGTCAATTTTGGCTTCGGACACGCACTAAATTTAATCACTTGGCTCATGTTGCTTTTGTATTGCATAGGCAGTTTATTGTATCCGCTCAAAGGCTTACAGATTTTTCTTTATCCTATGGCAGTGCTGTCCATTATCGTTGCCGCCTTATTACCAGGACAAAACGCCAACTATGCCGCCACAAGCATACCGTTTTTTATTCATGTCGGCTCGTCCATTTTTGCCTATTGCCTATTTGGCATAGCCACGATTATGGCAGTGTTGATTATCCTGTTAGAACGCGATTTACACCGCCGCAGAATGTCGCCGTTAATGTCGTTTCTGCCGCCTTTATTAAGCCTTGAAAAACTGATGTTTCAAGCCATTTGGTTGAGCTTTATACTGCTCACCATTTCCGTTGTTACAGGCACAGTGTTTTCCGAAACCGTATTCAATATGCCCTTTCGCTGGACACACAAAGTGGTGTTCGGCATAGCGTCTTGGCTGATTTACGCCGTTTTGCTATTTGGCAAAATATTCCGCTCATGGCGTGGCAAAAAAGCCGCCTATTTCGTCATTGCAGGCTTTTTCAGTCTCATGCTTGCCTATATCGGCAGTAAATTTGTGTTGGAAATTCTATTAGGGCGTGTACATTGAATAAATTGACAACATTTAATTATTCAGGCTGCCTGAAAATTTGTTTTTCGACAAACTTTTATCATAAAATAACGCCTTTATTTTAAATAGTCTTATTTTCAGGCAGCCTGAAAAACATAACCTTTCAAAATATGAATAAAAACCCCAAAATCTCTCGGCGACAGTTGTTGGCAATGGCGTCTGGCAGAGCGATTTTAACTGCCTGTCAAGCCGTG
>JAFWRB010000038.1 GCA_017508845.1 Neisseriaceae bacterium
CCCAAACACCACCGAGCCTAACATCACTTCTTCGGACAACTCCTGTGCTTCGGATTCCACCATTAACACCGCTTTGGCAGTGCCTGCCACCACCAAATCTAACTGTGTTTTTTCTAATTGCGTTTTTGTGGGATTTAACACATATTCGCCGTCAATATAAGCCACGCGAGCCGCACCGATGGGTCCTGCAAAGGGTACACCCGATAAAGTTAAAGCGGCAGACGCACCAATCATTGCGGGAATATCGGAATCAATTTCAGGGTCAAGCGACACCACCATTGCCACGATTTGCACATCGTGATAAAAACCCTCTGGAAACAGCGGACGAATGGGGCGGTCAATCAGGCGGCTGGTCAAAATTTCCTTTTCAGACGGTTTGCCTTCGCGTTTGAAAAAACCGCCAGGAATTTTGCCTGCGGCGTATGTTTTTTCTAAATAATCAACGGTTAAGGGAAAAAAGTCCTGACCTGCTTTAATGTCTTTGGCAGCCACCACGGTTACCAAAACCACCGTATCGCCCATAGAAACCTTAACCGCAGCAGACGCTTGCCGTGCAATCTCGCCTGTTTCGAGTGTTACGGTATGAGTCCCATATTGAAATGTTTTTGTATGTTTATTAAACATAATTATTTTCCTTAAATAACAATAATATAACAACCGCCAAACACTGAAACTCTAATTAAATAAACTATGATTTAATTTATTTAAGTAGTGTTTCAGATGAGCCTAACGGTTACGAAAAACACCTTATTTATCGCTTGGATAAATAAGGTGTTGCATTTTATCACGAATTAACCAGATTAACGAAACTGTTTCAGGCTGCCTGAAAGATTGAAAAACGCATTACATCGGTATAAAAATGCGTTTTTTTATTACTTTTAAAATAAAATTCTAAAATATTCATAAAGTATAATATTTTTTCTATCCGTTCTACAAAAACGCAAAACACAGGAATAAAATCGTAATAAATATTATTTATTATATAAAAAATATCAATAAAAATAGATAAAATAAAATTTTATGCTAATATAACGATATTATAATGACTTATATTTAGTGAAAAAAGGATAACGCAATGAATAAAATTAAAATCGCCGTTTTGGGTTATGGCAATTTGGGGCGGGGCGTGGAGTTAGCCGTGCGAAATTGCCCTGATATGGCATTTTACGGTGTTTTTACTCGCCGCAATCCTGATAGTGTGAAAACCTTTGGTGCGGCTGTATTTTCGGTTGATGAAATCTTAAATCATAAAGGCAAATTTGATGTTTTGGTGTTGTGTGGCGGCAGTGCAACCGATTTACCTACGCAAACCCCTGAATTTGCGAAATATTTTAATGTGGTGGATAGTTTTGATACGCACGCTAAAATTCCTGAACATTTTGCGGCGGTGGATTCTGCTGCCAAAGGCGGCAAAAATGTTGGCGTGATTGCGGTGGGCTGGGACCCTGGTTTGTTTTCGCTCAATCGCTTAATCGGCGAAAGCGTGCTGACGGTTGGCAACAGTTACACTTTCTGGGGTAAGGGTGTGAGTCAAGGGCATTCGGACGCAATCCGCCGCATTGACGGCGTTTTGGACGCAAGACAATACACCGTGCCGATTGAAACCGCTTTGGAAAGCGTGCGTCAAGGCAAAAACCCTGATTTAAGCACTCGCGAAAAACATTTGCGTGAGTGTTTTGTGGTGGTCAAAGACGGTGCGGATAAAGCGAAAATTGAGAATGAAATCAAAACGATGCCGAATTATTTTGCCGATTACGACACCACTGTGCATTTTATCGACTTGGAAACTTTAAAACGCGAACACGGCGGTATTCCGCACGGCGGTTTTGTTCTGCGTAGTGGTCAAACAGGCGAAAATGGTGAAACCAAACATATTATTGAATTTTCGCTGAAATTAGATTCTAACCCTGAATTTACTGCCAGTGTTTTGGTAGCATACGCACGAGCCGCATATCGCTTAAATCAGCAAGGCGCAAGCGGTGCTTATACGGTGTTTGATATTGCCCCCGCTCTACTGTCGCCCAAATCGGCAGATGAGTTAAGACGCGAAATGTTGTAAATGGCAAAAGCGAAGAATTTAAGTTCTTCGCTTTTTTTGCTTTCAGGCAGCCTGAAACCTTGCCGTCATTGCGAGCCGTGCGTGAAACACGCCTGACTTTGGTCAGGCTCGCAATGACGAATTCCCCGCACGGGAAGTGCTTTCAGGCAGCCTGAAAAAGTGCAAAACAATGCAAAAATCTTGATTTTATGGCATTATTCACCCTTTTAACCATTTCAAGTAGGAAAAGACCATGCGTTTGAAAAACAGTGTATTAGCAGGTTTATTGATTTTAATGACCGCTTGCGGCGGTAATATGCAATCGGCAACGGCAAAAACGCCTGAACAGGTGAAGTCTGCATTAGAGCAGGAATACAAGGCACAGGGTTTGAAAGTGCTTTCGGTAAAAAAATCGCCTGTCAAAGGCTTGTATGAAGTGGTGTTTGACGGTAATGAAATTTATTATGTTGATGAAAATGCAGCATATTTAATTGAAGGCTCGCTGATTGACTTGAAAAACAAAAAGAATTTAACCGCTGACCGTGTATCGGATTTAAATAAAGTCAATTTTGCGGATTTACCCTTGCAAGACGCGATTGTGGAAGTGCGTGGCTGTGGCAAGAATAAGGTAGTGGTGTTTAATGATATTGACTGTCCGTTCTGCCGCCGTTTGGAGGGAGAATTTGCCAAAATGACCGATTTAACCATTTACACGCTTTTAATGCCTGTTGATGCTTTGCACCCCGAAGCGAAAAGACGCTCGACACAGGTTTGGTGCAGCAAAGACCGCACGGGTGCGTGGCTTGCGGTTATGCGTGAAAATAAACCCATTCCAGAAGTTGCTCCGTGCGATACGCCGATTGACCGCACGCTACAATTAGCCCGCAAATTAGGCTTTACAGGCACGCCAACTTTGGTATTTCCAAACGGCAAAGTGCAAGCAGGTTACTCTCCTGCGGCGGCTTTGCAAGAAGCGATTGCGGCAAATCAGTAAAATCCAAAGGCTGCCTGAAAAGTTTCAGGCAGCCTGAAAATAATATAAGCACTTAAAAAATGAACAAAAAACGCATTCTTATTGTTTATTACTCGCAAACTGGGCAGTTGCGGCAAATGGTAGAAAACTTTGCCGCACCGCTACTTGCGGCGGACGATATTGAAGTGGAAATTCTGCCCATAAAGCCGCAAACGCCGTTTGCTTTTCCGTGGCGTTTTTTGTCGTTTTTCAACACCTTTCCCGAAACCGTACATTTTCAGCCGTGTGAAATTGAACCGATTCAAACGCAACACAATCAATACGATTTAATTATTTTGGCTTATACCGTATGGTTTTTATCGCCGTCTCAACCCATTACAGCCTTTTTGCAAGACGAGACTGCCCAAAAATTGCTAAATAACACGCCAGTTGCCACGATAATCGGCTGTCGCAATATGTGGCTAATGGCACAAGAAGAAGTTAAAAAAATGTTGTCGAAAGTGAATGCTCATCTTATCGGCAATATGGTGAAAATTGACGCATGCAGCAGTGCTGCGTCTTTTATCACCACACCCTTGTGGCTTTTAACAGGCAAAAAACAAGTGGGCAGTTTGCCGTCTGCGGGCATTAGTGAAGATGATATTACCGATTGTTGTCGCTTTGGCGACAAAACACGCACCGTACTTCTTTCAGGCAGCCTGAATGAAACAATGTGGCAAAATATGGGTGCGGTTAAAGTCAATGAAAACTTAATTGCCAGCGAAAAAATCGCTCGCCGAAGTTTTTATTTATGGGGCAAATTGCTCATTTCATCAGGCAAAATATCTCCCTTATTACGTAAGTTTATCTTATTGTTTTATATAGTTTTTTTAATATTGATGATATTAACAGTTGTGCCTGTTTCTGCTGTGATTAAAATGCTAATCAAGCCACTCACGCGGCAAAAAATTGCCGCACAAAAAAAATATTTCGCCGCCCCCAGTGGAGAGTAAAATAGAGCCTTTCAGGCAGCCTGAACGAATTTTCAAATGAACACCGTATATTTAAACCGCACCGCCGCATTTTTGCCCAATTTACCGATTGACAATGACGCTATGGAAAGCGTTTTGGGTATGGCAGGCGACAGTCCATCTCGTCTTCGCCGCCGTATTTTATCGTCTAATGGTATTCAAAGCCGTTATTATGCGATTGACCCGAAAACGCGTCAAACCACACATTCCTGTGCAAAATTAGCCGCTTTGTCGATTGAAAACTTATTTAATAATCAAGAAGAAAAACAACAGGTTACGCTATTGTCTTGCGGCACTTCTTATCCTGACCAAACCCTGCCAGGACACGGCGTTATGGTGCAGGGCTTGTTAAACGATTTTCCGCCGTTAGAAGCGGTGAGTTTATCAGGTGTGTGCGTGGCAGGTATGGCGGCTTGTAAATATGCCTTTAATGCGGTGAAAAGTGGCGAACACAATATGGCGATTGCCAGTGCCGCCGAAACTGCGTCCGCCATTATGCGAAAGGAAAATTTTTCTCGTTCCAAACAAGAAGATGAAACAAACTTTCACCCTACGCACGCTTTTAATCGTGATTTTTTACGCTGGATGTTGTCAGACGGTGCAGGTGCGTTTTTATTAAGCAACAAAGCCATTTCAGGCAGCCTGAAAATTCATTGGATTGATTTAATTTCATACGCCAACGAAATGCCTGCGTGTATGTATGCAGGCGGCGAATTTGTGGATAATCAATTTATCGGTTGGAAAGAAATCAATAATCAAAACAAGCATATAGACGGCGTGATGAATGTAAAACAAAATGTCAAACTGTTAAACGATAATGTCATCAAATACACCGTAGAAAAAGCGTTGTCGAGAAGCCTTGCCAAACATTCGCTCAAACCTGATGAAGTGGATTATTTTCTGCCTCATTATTCATCACAATTTTTCCGCCAAAAAGTGTATGACGGCTTAAAAAACATTGGTTTTGAAATTCCGTTTGAAAAATGGTTCACTAATCTGCCAAGTAAGGGCAATACAGGTTCTGCGTCTATTTATATTATGTTAGACGAATTTTTGAAAACGCACTCGTTGAGAGCAGGTGAGAAAATCTTGTGTTATATCCCCGAAAGCGGGCGTTTTTCGTCATCGTTTATGTTATTGGAAGTGGTGTAAATGGAAGTTCAAGAAATTCCGCAAGACAATGCAAGCACTTACAAAGGTTTCAAACGCGTGGTTTATGCAACCGATAAAGGACGCTACACCGCCAGCATTACAAGTGGCTGGCAAGTGGACGAATTTGTTACCAAACAAGCAGTTGCCGATTTAGACGAACGCACCGAAGCGGCTCGCCGTGCTGTGTTATCGGGCGAATACTCACCGCTTTATTACTATATGTACCGCTTTCGCTACGAACTACCTAACTTGGCGCAAGCCGCAGGCTTTTTTGCGTGGCAAGTCAAACGCCATTTGAAACCCGAAATTTTTTTCAGGCTGCCTGAACACAAGTTAGCACGCTATGCGGCGGCTTTTGATATTTCGATTGACGCGTTAAAAAAATTACCCGAATAATTTTTCAGGCTGCCTGAAAATAGTGGCGTTTTTTGTTACAATAGCAACCTATTTTGCGAGTATCGTCAAAATACTTCAAAAACACGCATACATTGTTTTCCTTTGCTGTGTTGAAGCATACTATCTGCGTCAAACCGCCTGTGATTGTTTTGAATTATTTTGACCATAAAAAAGCAGTAGAAAATCCCCAAAAACACTTTCAGGCAGCCCACAGGTTTATGATGACTTTGTCCGATTTTTTATCTCGATGTACCCAGTATCTGCAACAAGAATTGCCGCCGCAATTCCGTATGTGGGTTGTGTCGCTGACGGCTGATGAAGCGGACGGTCATTGGAATATCTACGCCCCCAACGATTTTACCTTGCGTGGCGTTCGCACCAATGTGGCTCCCAAAATCGAACAATTTAAGCAAGAACACTGCCCCAATACGCCGCCTTTGTTGTTCAAAGAAGGTAAGGGAACAATGCCAGTGTTTGCACCTAATCTTCAACAAATTGTTGTGCCTGAACCTGAAAAAACACCTGAAAAACCCATTACCCACACAGAAACTGCTGTGGCGGAAAAGGAAGAAAAATCAGTCGGTACAGGTTTGATTGCCGATTACACTTTCGATTCGTTTGTTGTAGGCGATAGCAATGAATTAGCCCACGCCATTTCGGTAGCAATCAGTAAAAAACCAGGAGATAAACTGCACAACCCATTCTTTTTATACGGCGGTCCTGGTTTGGGTAAAACGCACTTAATTCATGCGATTGGTAACCGCATTTTGGCGATGAACTCGTCTGCCAAAATTCGCTACATCCACGCCGAACAATATGTGGGCGATTTGGTTTCTGCAACCAAAAACCACAGTTTTGACCAGTTTAAGAAAAGTTATCAGTCGTTCGATTTACTGATTATGGACGACATACAATTCATTGCTGGCAAAGCGAAAACAATGGAAGAATTTTTCTATGTTTTCAATCACTTTATCAATAATGGCAAGCAAATTGTTTTGACCAGCGACCGTCTGCCTAACGAAATTGACGGCTTGGACGACCGTTTAAAATCGCGTTTTGCCTACGGCATTACTATGCAAATTGAAATGCCCGATTTGGAAACCCGCACGGCGATTTTGCAGAAAAAAGCGGAGTTGTGGGGTTTTCATATGGAAAAAGGCGTGGCAGAATTTATTGCGGAATCCATTAAATCCAGCGTACGCGATTTGGAGGGGGCGTTACGCAAATTGATGATGACTTGTCGCATATCAGGCAAACAGCCCGATATTGTCACTACGCAAAATACGCTCAAAGACTTATTGGCACAAGGCAGGCGGCAGGTGAGCATTGAAGAAATACAAAAATCCGTTGCCAATTTTTACCGCATTCCCATAAAAGATTTAATTGGCAAAAACCGCCAGCGTTCTTTGGTGATTCCGCGTCATGCGGCGATTTCGCTTGCCAAAGAACTCACCGCTTTAAGCCTAAAAGACATTGGCAACGCATTTGACGGACGCGACCATTCAACCGTTTTGAATGCGTGCAAAAATGTGCAAGATTTATTGGGCAAGGACGACTCGTTTGCCCAAGATTACCAAAACTTACGACAACAGTTGCAAAATTAGAAGGATGAGCACGATGACACAGAATAGCCCCATTTTGACCACAACACGAAATGCACTGCTTGACCCATTGCAAACGGTAACGGGTATTGTCGAACGCCGCTCGACTATGCCTATTCTGTCCAATGTGTTGATTGAGAACAGTCGCGGACAAACAAGCATATTAGGTACGGATTTGGAAATTCAAACCCGCACAACAGCGGTTAATAGCAATGACGACCCTGATTTTCGCTTGACGGTGAATGCCAAAAAACTGCAAGATATTTTGCGTACCTTGCCCGACCAAGCCCCTATTCGCTTTTATCAAAAAGCCAATGGTCAGTTAGAACTCAAATCGGGTAAAGGTAAATACACTTTGGAAACCCTGCCTGCGGAAGATTTTCCTCTGATGAATGTCGAAAGCGGTGTCAAAGCGTGTTTTTCTATGCGGCAAGACGCATTGCGAGAAATGCTGACCCAAGTGCAGTATGCTATGGCGGTGCAAGATATTCGTTTTTATTTGAATGGTTTGCTTATGCAAGCCGAAGGCAATATGTTGCGTTTGGTTGCCACAGACGGACACCGTTTAGCCTACACGCAACACACGATTGACGCAAATCTTCCGCCGTGCGAGGTGATTTTGCCCCGCAAAACCATTGCCGAATTGCTGAAATTGTTGTCATTTCCAGAAGAATTGGTTACAGTGGATTTCTTGGAAAGCCAAATTCGTTTTTCTGCACGCAACACCATTGTGGTGAGCAAAATTGTCGAAGGTAAATTTCCCGATTACAACCGTGTGATTCCGCAAGACAACGACAAAATTTTTCAACTTTCTCGTGTCGGCTTTTTAAGCACATTAGAACGCGTGGCGATTTTGGCGGACGACAAAACCAAAGCCGTGAATTTGCATATTGCACCAGGTTTAATGCTGATTAAATACAGCAACGGCAAAGAAGAAGCCCAAGAAGAGTTGGAAATTGCCTATCAAGGTGCAGAATTGGAAATTAACTTTAATGTGCAGTATCTGACTGATGTATTGCGAAATTTGCATTCAGACGATGTGAAAATGGCATTCGGAGACGCAACCCGTTCTATGCTTTTGACAATGCCCGATAATGGCGATTTCAAATATATTGTCATGCCGATGAGAGTGTAGTTTTGAGCGTTTCAGGCAGCCTGAAACACAATGAGCAATGAGCACAATTAGTAATGAGCAATTAGCAATTAGGACGAGGGGATGTGCTGCGAGGCACAATTAGCAATTAGCAAGAGAGTCTTTGACATCGTGTAGAAAGTGTTATACAATGAAAAAGATTTCATAGAGTACCGGGGTGAAAGAATGGATACCC
>JAFWRB010000039.1 GCA_017508845.1 Neisseriaceae bacterium
ATGGAAAATGTATATAAAGAAGTTAATAAAGTAATTAAAGAACTTATTAAAAATCTAATGGAAAAAGAAACCGAAAAATTAAAAGAAGTTATCATAGATAATAATAGAGATAAGATGAAAATATTAAATATATCTGAACAGCGAGATATATCAAAATTTATGGATATTATTACAAAAGAAGACCCCATAAAAGCAGAAGAATTTTTAGAAAATGCTGTACGGGCTTTAATGAAAATACAACAATCAAAAAAGGGAATAGAATTACTTGGAAAATTAAGTAATATGTCAGCAAATGAATTAGATAAGTTAAACGATATATTATCACAATGGGAAATTGATGATATTTTAACTGTTATGAACGAAATCGATCGTAGAATAACGGTGATTGCGGCAATAGAACGCATATATAATGATAAAAAAACAGATGAACTCCATACATTGCACCCTATGATATTAAGTGCAAGATGGCTTTTTGGTGCAGAATTTGACTCTAATATGTTTTGTTCAAATAACACATTAAATACAATTATTAAAAAATTATTTAAAGATGATGATTATGATACTTCTGTAATTGCTAATCTTAATAAACGACCTGATATTGTATGTTTAAAAAAATCAACCATGAGTTCTGTGTGTACAGATAGGAAAGACGATAAAACAGGTTTAATGAAACCAGATCAAATTTTAATTATTGAATTAAAAAGAGGGGGATTTGAAATAGGTGCAGATGAACTTTCACAAGCACAATATTATGTTAGACAAATAAAAAAATCTGGTTCTTTACATGCAAATGCTTCAATACATGCTTTTGTGGTAGGTGCTTCAATAGGAGATATTGATACTCATCACTCAATTGATAGCGGTATTGTTGATGTTGTTACATATGGACACCTTGTTGAAACTGCAAAAATTAAACTCTTGGGATTACAAAAAAAATTGCAAAAACATTATGATGATATTGGAGATAAAAGTCTTGTAGAGAAAGCATTAAGTGAAAAATTGATTTAATATATTTTCAGGCAGCCTGAAAAGAGAATAATATGACTAAAAAAGAAAAAATTCGTTTTATTTTAATTATTTTAGCGATTTTGATTATTGTGGGGCTAAAAATTGTGGCTGTTTTTTGGGAAAAACAACAAAAACCGCAAGCAGTTGAAAATACACAAAAAACATTGCAATGCACCATTCAATATTGCGAATTTGCGGACGGTTTAATTGTTCGCACAGAGGGGACGGTGTCGAGTAAAACGCCGTTCAAAGTTTTTGTGCGAAATTTGCCTGAAAATACACAAAAAGCCTATATTCAGTTTTCTATGGAAAGTATGGATTTGGGCTTTAATCGTTTTAAATTGTTGCCAAATGAAAATAATCCGCAAGAATGGCGAACAAATGCACTGCTTTTGCCGATTTGCACGATTAACGATGACCGCTACGATATGGATATTTGTGTGAATGATTGCCAAAATGCACACCGTATTCGGTTTAGGGCAAAGTAGTTTTCAGGCTGCCTGAAATATTCAAATGAAAGGAAAAAACAATGCTTTTTCGTGCTTTATTGATTGTGGCTTTGTGTGCTGTGCCGCTGTCTTTTGCAAACGCAGAGCCGTTTGGCGACACGGGGTATTATAATCTGCATAAGGAAAAATTTATTACCGAAACAGAAGCCATTAACGCCGCCTATCAAAAAATGGGCATTTCGCAAGGACGCATAGAAAGCGTTTCTTTTCATCACGAGTTTAAACAAGACTACTGGGAAGTGTGCGTTAATTTTGGCTTATATATCAACCCATTAAATAAAAAAACCGAAGAAGATATTCGTTGCGTGAAAGTCGAAGCGAAAAAGGTTGTAAAATAACGGTTCTAAGTTTCAGGCAGCCTGAAACCCCCACAATTTCACCATAGACAAGGATAATCAAAATGGCATTAGTTTCTATGCGACAACTGTTAGACCATGCGGCGGAACATTCTTATGGTCTGCCCGCATTTAATGTGAATAATCTCGAACAAATGCGTGCCATTATGGAGGCGGCAAATGAAATCAACGCCCCCGTGATTGTGCAAGCGTCCGCAGGTGCAAGAAAATATGCAGGTGCTCCGTTCTTGCGTCATCTGATTTTGGCGGCAGTGGAAGAATTTCCACATATTCCTGTGGTTATGCACCAAGACCACGGTGCCAGCCCCGATGTGTGTCAGCGTTCCATTCAGTTAGGCTTTTCATCAGTAATGATGGACGGCAGTTTGCTCGCAGACGGTAAAACGCCGTCATCGTATGAATATAATGTTGATGTAACCCGCACTGTGGTGAATTTCTCGCACGCTTGCGGTGTGTCGGTTGAGGGCGAAATCGGCGTGTTAGGCAATTTGGAAACAGGCGAAGCAGGCGAAGAAGACGGCGTGGGTGCAGAGGGCAAATTGTCCAAAGACCAGTTGCTGACAAGCGTTGAAGACGCTGTGCGTTTTGTGAAAGATACAAATGTTGATGCTTTGGCAATTGCTATCGGCACCAGTCACGGTGCGTATAAATTCACACGCAAGCCCACAGGCGAAGTGCTACGCATTGACCGCATTAAGGAAATTCATCAACGCTTGCCAAATACGCATTTAGTAATGCACGGTTCAAGTTCTGTGCCACAAGATTGGCTGAAAGTGATTAACGAATACGGCGGCAATATCGGCGAAACTTACGGCGTGCCTGTGGAAGAAATTGTCGAGGGCATTAAAAACGGCGTGCGTAAGGTGAATATCGACACCGACTTGCGTCTGGCAAGCACAGGGGCAATCCGCCGCTTTATGGCAGAAAACCCAGCCGAATTTGACCCACGCAAATACTTAACGCAAACCATTAAAGCAATGAAACAAATCTGTTTAGACCGCTACTTGGCATTTGGCTGCGAGGGACAAGCGGATAAAATCAAACCGATTTCACTCGAAAAAATGGCAAACCGTTACACCGCAGGGGAATTGGCTCAAAAAATTGTTTAATTGTGTTATATAGTCGTTTCATAGCAAAATCATGCAGCGTTATTTCGCCTTGCCGTATTATTTATACTGTCGCAGGCTTCAAGCCTTGCCTGCTTTTACTCTGAAACGACTATAAAAATAAAGGCAGCCTGAAACGGTTTCAGGCTGCCTTTTTTGTTTTTTCAGGCTACTTGGAAAAACTCATTTCTCATTACTCATTACCTTACTTCTGCGTTTTTTATTGCGTTTATACAGCCAAATGCGTAGGCGTAGTTTGACATCGTAGCCGATTGAAGTAAAGCCGATTAAAAATAATATAAACGCCACTGGCCAGACGAATTGATAGCCGATTAAATTCACACCCCACGCTCCCAAAAAGCCGCCCAAGACGAAGTTAAACATCACGCCTGAAAACAGTTTAATTTTTGGGATATTCACTTGCACATCGGGCAGTTTGGGGTTGTCAGAGCGGCGGTAATACAGAATTTTTGATAATTCTATGCCGATGTCGGTTGCAAAACCTGTCATGTGCGTGGTGCGGACAACACCATTCGATAAAATGGTCATCACCGTATTGTGCATACCCATAATAAAACACATTGTCATCAGTGTAGGCGACCACAAAAGGTATTCATCGCCAAACTTGTTCATTAAGGTTGCTAAAAGCCCAAATGCTAACATATACATGGCTTCTAACCACATCGACAAGCCAAACGAACTGCGAAAGCGTTGGCGTTTTGCCCATAAAATTGTCCAACTGGAATGTGCCGCACCAAAGATAAAACTCAATAACATTAAAAACGCAGTTAAGGCGAGTTTCCACTCTTTTAAGTACAGGGAGTCGGCAGCCATAGCCATTGCCCCTGACATATGCGAAGTGTAATAGCCTACGGCAAAAAAACCGCCTGCGTTAATCGCTCCGCCCAAAAACGCCATTAAATAGCCCAAGCGGCGGAAGTTGGCAAAAGATATATTGTTTTCATGCAGATAGTGCATTTTGGCGTGTAAGAGATTTGCAATGCGTCTTTTGCGTCTTTTTTTTAGGGTAGCCATTTTTCATCTTCTTACTGCGTTAAGCCAAAATGTTGATAGGCAATCTGCGTTGCCACGCGGCCACGCGGCGTGCGTTGCAGAAAACCTTGTTGAATTAAATAAGGTTCAATCACATCTTCAATGGTGTCGGTACTTTCGCCGATAGCAGCGGCAATATTATCCAAGCCCACAGGCCCGCCTGAAAATTTATGCAGCACGGCTTCTAACAATTTTCTATCCATCGTATCCAAGCCAACGCTATCCACATCAAGCATTTTCAACGCCATATCGGCAGCCACTACACTAACTTCGCCTGCAAATTTGACTTCGGCAACATCACGCACACGCCGCAACAAGCGATTAGCAATGCGTGGCGTGCCACGAGAACGGCAGGCAATTTCCTTTGCCGCATCGTTATTTAACTGCATATTCAATAGCCGTGCGGAACGCGACACAATATGAGCCAAATCGTCATGATTATAAAATTCCAAGCGAGCAATAATGCCAAAGCGGTCGCGTAAAGGATTAGTGAGCATTCCCGCCCGCGTGGTTGCTCCGATGAGCGTGAAAGGCGGCAAATCAATTTTGACTGAACGAGCCGCAGGACCTTCGCCTATCATAATATCCAAGCGAAAATCTTCCAAAGCAGGGTATAAAATTTCTTCAACCACAGGGCTTAGGCGATGAATTTCATCAATAAACAACACATCGTGTGCTTCTAAATTAGTGAGAATGGCGGCTAAATCGCCCGCTCGCTCTAACACAGGACCCGAAGTCTGCCGCAAATTAACGCCTAATTCGTGTGCAATAATATTTGCCAAAGTGGTTTTGCCCAAACCAGGCGGACCAAA
>JAFWRB010000040.1 GCA_017508845.1 Neisseriaceae bacterium
GCGAATAGAAAAAGCATCAGTCGCAGTTCGCGTATCGATTACCTGCGTTTCTTTGTTACCGCAAAACGGACACTTCACAATAATTCAACTTAAATCAAAACGATATGTTTTATTCTAAATAAAAATGGGGAATATTTGAAAAAATTTGCTATAAAAACAATGTTTCAGGCAGCCTGAAAGGGTTTTTGCCTGTGTTTTGTTGTAATAATGCAACAGTTTTTGTGGATTAAATCAGTTTCAGGCTGCCTGAAAAATAAATAAGCGTTCGTTTTCATTCTCGAACGCTTATTTTTACGCCACACCCTAACTTTGCACCGCAAAACGCACTTGGCTAAAATCGCCCGCTGCCAAATCTTGTTTGCGGATAAAAACATACAGGAAACCACCTTGACCGAAGAGAAAACCATCTAAATCAATTTCCTCGTCATCTTCATCTTCGATTGTATCATCTTCGTCTTCATTTTCATCGCCCACAATATTATCGTCTGCTTTAATACCAAACTTGTCCATTAAAGACGACAGAAAAGAAGTCTTTTTCTCTTGCGACTGTTGAAAAGCATCTTGAATTGCTTGTCCAACTTTGTCGTAATTTTCCTGCATCTTTTTGCAGTGTTCTTCTAATTCCTTTTCGGACAACTGTGGCGTATCGTCAGTATCATCAGTATCGCCCCAACTAATTGAACCCAACTGAAACAGCAAAATCCAGTCATCTTTTTCCTTGTCGATTTGGGCTTTGATTTTGGGGTTATCATTGTAATCGTCCCAGTCCCAACCGTGAGAATGTAAGACACATTCTTCTTCCATATCATTGTGTATTATGTCGGCATAGCCTAATAATTTGGTTGTGGTACCGTCATTCTCTCCCCACAAGCGTTCAGTGTCTTCTTCGTTTAATACATCACACACATCACCAAACTTTTCATCAGCACGCTGAATACTCGGCGTATTCGTGCTTGCTACAAACGACAGTTGCACTTCAGAAAGACGGCGACTATATTTGTCCAAGTCATCAGGTAACGGCATGGGCGAAAGTTGTGTTTCGGGCGGAAAGTAGAACACTTTCACGCAATCTTTATCATAACGCTCTCCCCACGCACCGCTTTCTTCGTCATAAAACAACAGCAAATGCCCTTGCTTGGGGAGCAGATTTTCCTTATCCAAATCAGCCAGTTCTGCCAAATTAAATTGAGCCATAAATGCCAACGGACGCAACATTTTGGCACGCTTTTCATCTTCGGGGTCTGGTTTGAACGATTCTTCCCATTCTTCATCACTCATATCCGCTATATCGCCCATTAAATTTAACTCATCTTGCAAAGCTATCCCCATTTGCATCGCTTGCCACTGGTCAAGTATATGTTTTTCAAACTGCTCCAAGCGTTCGCCTGTGGGCATTTGAAAATCAGGACGAGTTTCCTGCCGATAAGCAATTTGAGCCACACGAAATTCTTCAAAAGTCTTGGCATCTCCACCTGGCAAAAAGGCATATATCCCTTTCATTGCCATATTTTTATCGGGAATTTCCATAGGTTCAGGCTGAGCATTTGGGTCGCCAAAACTACCGCCGCCTTGAACGCGTGGCCACACAAAATCCGCTGGCACATCAGGACAACCGCCGATTTTACTTGCCCCTATGGCAAGCGGCTGTTCTGCCTTTTTGAATTGAATGCGAATTTCAGGACGGCGATTTTGTTCTAACCACTCCAAAATCTGTTGTCGTTTGTTAGACATAAGATACTCCTTGTCATCGGTTGAGCAGTGTTGTTGATGAATACAGGTTTGTCAAAACCTGTATTCAATCATATATGATTGAGCGAGTTTTTGGAAAAATAATTTTCAGGCTGCCTGAAAACCTATTTCCCCCAAAACTGCCGCAATAAAGACACCGTTTCAAACACAGGCAAGCCCATTACGCTGCTGAAACTGCCCGACAAATGCTGCACAAAGGCGGCACCTATGCCTTGAATGCCGTATGCTCCTGCTTTATCCATAGGCTCGCTCGTAGCAATGTAGGCGGTGATTTCATTGTCGGATAATGGTGCAAATGTAACTTCGCTAACATTAAGTTTGCTTTGGCAAAAATTTTCACCCGCCACGCACACCGCCGTCATCACAAGGTGCGTTCTGCCCGACAAAGCACGCAACATATCAAACGCCTGTTGTTGATTTTTAGGCTTGCCCAAAATTTCGCCGTCTAACACCACAATCGTATCGGCACTAATCACAGGCATTTGTTTATGTTGTTGAATATTAAAATTATTTTTTTCATACGCCATACGACAAACAAAATCCACAGGCGGTTCATTTGCTTGAATACGCTCATCAATATGGTTAGGCGACACAATCACAGAAAAACCCAAATTCGCCAAAATCTCATAACGGCGTGGGCTGGCAGACGCTAAATAAACGGTTTGGTTTTTGAACATTGGCTACCTGAAACTTATTGAAATATTTGTAAAATTATCAATTTTGGATTTAAAAAATTTTGGATATGTACTTACATTTCACCGCAACTACTTCTACTTAAAAATTCTATGGAATGGCGATAAAAATGCCGTTCCATTAAAATTTCATTTTTTAAATTATCATAAAAAATATGATGATTATGTAATATTATTTTATTCCATAATTCAACACTTCTTTCATAATTTAATATTCTCTGACTACTACCTTTCGATAACTGATATTTTTTACCACGAAACTTTTTATATTGTGGAATATTATGTTGCTTATAATATTCAGGAATATCACCATATTTAACATTTTCCCAACTAATTATTTGCAAACTTTCCCAAGAAACATTAGGATTTTCTATTTTCCACTCTTCCGCTGTTTTATATATTTTTTGTCCTGCATTTTTATGACATAAATACGAAAAATGTCCATAAGATAATATCGGCACACCAATAACATAAACAATTAAAGCAATGCCCAACCAAAATGGAATAGCCCTACCTATTTTCTTACCTTTTTCTTCATTTAATAAATTACCGAAAAAACCACCAATACGAACAGCAACCCACCAAATAATGAGAAAACATAAAATAAGTAAAACAAATGCAATTAAAATCATTATTTATTCCTTAAATAATCTTTCAGGCTGCCTGAAAAATAAAAAACAAACAGACTAAAACCCCTGCAAAACCCTACGATTAAAACGAAACGCCGTAGGGTGGGTCTTCGACCCACCAACTCGACCGATAGGTCGAGATAAAAATAATTAAAATTCAAATAGTTGTAATTTTTAACATTTTGGTGGGTCGAAGACCCACCCTACGACAGGTTGAATTTTTCGTTTCAAAACAAATGGTTCAGGCAGCCTGAAAATTTACAAATTCCGCAACCGCTCTATATTTGGTGCAAAATAATACGCCCCCGATACAGCCCGACTTAACCGTTCTAACAGAAAATCGGTTTGTCCGTCTATATCACCGAACATGGTTTGTAATTGTTTTTCAATATTATAAAGCGAGTGGCAATAGGCACAGAATATCAGCCCACATTCGCCTGTGGCTTTGCCATACGGCAAACTGCGGCGGACAATTTTTAAGCCGATACCGTTTTCTTTCAAATTTGTGCGTGAAAGGTGCGAGCGAGCGTGGCGTTCTTCGCGACTAAATTCAATATTTTCCACCTTGCTTCTGCCTACACTTTCTTCTTGTTTTTCAATCGAATATGATTGCCACAGCGGTAAATTGTGGCGATATTTCTGCACCACAATGTAACTACCGCCTGCGTCTGGCTGATTATCGGCAATCGTGCCGATTTCTTGTATCTTATTGATTTCGTGCGGATTTTCTGTGCCATCAACAAAACCGTCTATGCCGCGAGCCTCGTGCAAACGATAGCCCTGTTCTTCACTTTTTACCACAATACTGTCGCCAAATGCCGATAGAACCGCTTGCAACAAAGCAAAATTTGCCATAAAAGACAGCGATTGAATGTGAATTAACAAATCACACTGCGTAGCCGCCGCCTTGCCGTTGCCGTATGACGGAAAATTTTTAATTTCACCGCCCTCATCTTTATGCGACAAACTCGCCCAAAAATCCGCCCCAAAAGCCAGCGTCATATCCACATTATCAGCGGCAAATTGTTGTTTTATTTCAGATAAAGCGGATAAACTGTTCAGGCAGCCTGAACGAATTTCATCACGCTTCACAATATCGGCTTCTAACCATATTGCAAAATTAAAATTTTCAGATAAAACAAGTTGTTGCGGGGTAGGCATGGCGTTATCCTTGCAGGAAGTTGAGAAAGTTGTATGATACTAAATTTTTTGCTGGGCAGGAATGCCCACCCTATATTTTCAGGCTGCCTGAAATTTAATATATAAAACGCGTGGGCAATAAATTGCCCACCCTACGCTTTAGTTAATCCCCAATGCTTTTTTGGCTTTTTTAAATAAATGGCGGTGTAATAATAAATACGCTAACCAGCCCAATAAAATGCAAAAACTCATCATTGCCGATAGCGTTTCTGGGGTGTTGGCGTGTAATGCACCTGCTAAAAAAGACACAATACCTGCAATCGCAAATTGTGTTGTACCCAATACGGCGGACGCGGCTCCTGATTTTTGGCGGAATCTGTCCATTGCCAATATAGTGGCGTTCGGTGCAATAAAACCTATCATACCCATGGTCATAAATAAACAGACTTCAAATAATACAAATCCTAATTGTAAAAAACTCACTATTATCATTAGGATAACAAAAAATATCATTGCCAAAAAGGCGTATTGCAAAACCGTATAAGGTGATATTTTTTTCACAATTTTAGCGTTAATAATGGAAAATGTGGTTGAACCCAATACATTGATTCCAAAAACCACACCAAATTGTTGTTGTGTCAAATGAAAATAATCCTGAAAAACAAATGACGCTGTGGTGATATAGGCAAATAATGAACTTAACGGCAAGGCAAAAGTTAAAACCAATATCATAAAACGGCTGTCTTTAATAATAGACGCATAGTTTTTTAATACCGAAAGCAAATTAAAAGACGCATTATTGTCTAATTTGGCGGTTTCAGGCAGCCCCCATAACATCATTGCCAAAAAGGCGTATTGCAAAACCGTATAAGGTGATATTTTTTTCAC
>JAFWRB010000041.1 GCA_017508845.1 Neisseriaceae bacterium
CGTCATCTTTATCAAAAGGATAATTGTTATTTAATACCTGTTTGCTTAATTCTTCTTTTTTATTTTCTTCTTCATTTTCTGAAATTGTTTTAGAAAATAAATCAATATTTTTTTCAGTCAATTCAGATTCGATTTCTTTATCACTGCAAGCCGATATACCACAAATAATGGTAAGTAAAGAAAAAGCAAAGTTGAAAATGCTCTTTTTCATTTTAAATATTTCCTTCAAAAAATAAACGATAAAAATTCCTAATTATCAAATATTATCGTAATAAAAATAACTTCAAAATGATTATGAGTACCACAAATGAATTTGATGTTTATTCTGAATTTGATGTTTATTCTGAATTGTTTGTATTTTCTCCTGTTCTCTCGTTGTCTCCTGAAGAAGAGGCAATTCCGACAAAAAATGCAACAACCCAAACCCACCAAGGAACTGGAACATTACCTATTGACCATACAAAGGCTCGTCCCATATTTGCCGCCGTTGTATCGTATTTGAAAATAAAATGAAAAAAATTGAGATGTACAAATTGTGCCACTGCTCCACCAATATATCCCGTAATCAAAAAACTTTTAATGCTCATTTTCTATTCCTTTAATTTTTAATATATTTTTTTAGTTAGAGAAAATATCATTCATCAAATTTGAAAGTTCAAATTTTTTCTGTCCATGTATTTTTCTGCATTTGGAAGAATTAAATGTTTTGACATAGATTTCAAATTGTTCAAATGAATTTATGCCATATATTCCCATTTCGTTTCTAACTTCTTGGGCTAAAAATGACATTTCCCTTGGTGATAGGTCATATTGTGTTTCTCGTACCCATTTTTCAAGTTTTATACCTATTTGTTTTTCTGCTTCGTATTGTTCTAACTGTGCAGCGGCAATACCACATTTTAGAAATGTTTTAAATTGACTTTTTTGAGAACTACAAGAAGACAATAATACACATGATGATAAAATGAATACATAAGATATTATGTTTTTGATTTTGAATTGAAACATACGCATTTCCTTTCTTCATATATTTGAAGCATATCTATCATAAAAAATCAACAAAACAGGCTTTGTCAAGCCTGTTTAATAGGGTACCCTATTAAATTAAAAATAGCGGTACTCTCTCTAATCTGTTACAGTTACGGATTGACAATATCAAAAAAGGAAATACTAACCATGCTCACCTACCGCAAACCGTTACCCAACACAAATTTAGAATACTTTGACGCAAAGGCGGCGATTAACGCCATTAAACCTCATGCGTATGAAAAAATGCCGTATTGCTTACGCATTTTTGCGGAAAATTTACTGCGAAATGCCGAAAAAATCGACAATCCACAAATGGTGCAAACAGGCTTAAAACAGTTAGCCTTGCAGGAAAATACGGAAGATTTCGCTTGGTATCCTTATCGTGTGGTGTGCCACGATATTTTGGGGCAGACGGCTTTGGTTGATTTGGCAGGTTTGCGTGATGCCATTCATAACGCTGGCGGTAATCCGCATGAAGTCAATCCTGTGGTGAAAACGCAGTTGATTGTTGATCATTCTTTGGCGGTTGAGTTTGGCGGTTTTGATAAAGACGCATTTTCCAAAAATCGGGCTGTGGAAGAACGCCGCAACGCTGACCGTTTTCATTTTATCAACTGGACGAAAACGGCGTTTGAAAATATCGATGTTGTGTCTGCGGGCAACGGCATTATGCACCAAATTAACTTGGAGAAACTCTCGCCTGTGATTGCGGTGGAAAACGGTGTGGCGTTTCCTGATTGTTGTGTTGGTACGGACAGCCACACGCCGCATACGGACGCTTTGGGCGTGATTTCAGTCGGCGTGGGCGGTTTGGAAGCGGAAAGTGTGATGTTGGGGCGAGCGTCTATGATGCGGCTGCCTGAAATTGTTGGCGTGGAAATAGTCGGCAGGCGAGCGGCAGGTATTACCGCAACGGATATAGTGCTACATTTAACCGAATTTTTACGCCGTGAAAAGGTTGTGGGGGCGTTTGTGGAATTTTTTGGGCAGGGTGTGGCAGATTTATCTGTGGGCGATAGAGCCACGATTAGCAATATGACACCCGAATACGGAGCAACCGCTGCCTTGTTTGCTATTGATAAACAAACCATTGATTATCTTAAATTAACTGGACGCGATAATGCGGATTTGGTTGAACATTACGCCAAAACCGCAGGCTTGTGGGCTGATGATTTGGGCGAAGTGGTCTATCCACGCGTTTTGCGTTTTGATTTGTCGCAAGTGGTTCGCAGCATTGCGGGACCTTCACGCCCACATGCACGAGTGTCTGTTTCCGAATTAGCCGAAAAAGGTATTGCGAAAATAGATTTCAGGCTGCCTGAAACGAAGTTCGGCGTAAGCCAAAATAATGCACAAGAAATGCCTGACGGAGCAGTCATCATCGCCGCCATCACCAGTTGCACCAACACTTCCAACCCACGCAATGTGGTTTCTGCCGCACTCTTGGCACGCAATGCCAACCGCTACGGTTTAATGCGAAAAAAATGGGTGAAAACATCATTTGCACCAGGTTCCAAAGTGGCTGAATTGTATTTACAAGAAGCGAGACTACTGCCTGAATTAGAAAAATTAGGCTTTGGCATAGTCGCCTTTGCCTGCACCACTTGCAATGGTATGAGTGGTGCGTTAAATCCAAAAATCCAGCAAGAAATCATAGACCGAGATTTATACACAACCGCTGTTTTATCAGGCAATCGCAACTTTGACGGACGCATTCACCCCTACGCCAAACAAGCGTTTATTGCGTCTCCGCCTTTGGTTGTGGCGTATGCTTTGGCAGGCAGCATTCATTTTGATATTCAAAACGGCGTTTTGGGCGAGTATGGCGGTAAAGAAATTCGCCTGAATGATATTTGGGCAGATGATGACGAAATTGATGAAGTGGTATCGAAGTTCGTTAAGCCTGAACAATTTCGCAAGATTTATCTGCCAATGTTTGAACAAAAAACCGCAGAAAAATCAAACAGTCCCCTGTATGAATGGCGAGAACAATCCACTTACATTCGCCGTCCACCATACTGGGAAGGGGCTTTGGCAAAAGAACGCACGCTCAAAAACCTGCGTCCATTAGCCATTTTGCCAGATAATATCACCACAGACCACATTTCACCGTCTAATGCTATTTTGCCTAATTCTGCGGCAGGTGAATACTTGGCAAAAATGGGGCTGCCAGAAGAAGATTTTAATTCCTACGCAACCCACAGGGGCGACCACTTAACCACCCAGCGAGCCACTTTTGCTAACCCTAAACTGTTTAATGAAATGGTAGGTTTGCAAGGCTCATACGCACGCATAGAGCCTGACGGCAAAATCGTCAGAATGTGGGAAGCGATTGAAACCTATATGGGGCGAGAACAACCGCTGATTATCATCGCAGGAGCGGACTACGGACAAGGTTCCAGCCGCGACTGGGCAGCCAAAGGCGTGCGTTTAGCAGGCGTAGAAGTGGTTGCCGCCGAAGGCTTTGAACGCATACACCGCACCAACTTAATCGGTATGGGCGTTCTGCCACTGCAATTTATAAACGGCAACAATCGCCACAGCCTAAAATTAGACGGCACAGAAACATACAGCGTTTCAGGCGATCTCAAAGCACGCGGCGAAATGATTTTACACATTCAACGCCAAGACGGAAGTTCTGACGAAGTTAAAATGCAATGCCGATTAGACACCGCCGAAGAAGTGTCCATTTACACCGCAGGCGGCGTGTTGCAACGCTTTGCACAGGATTTTTTGGCGAAGAAATAACAACACACAAGGAGAAACATAATGCAATGGCAATGCGGACGATTTTCTATTGACTGCAACAGCCCCAAAATTATGGGCATTGTGAATTTAACGCCTGATTCGTTTTCGGACGGCGGCGTGTATTCGCACAGCGTTAAGGCGGCTTTGCAACACGCCGAACAACTTGTGAAAGACGGTGCGGATATTTTGGATATTGGCGGCGAATCCACGCGTCCGAATGCTTTACCTTTGTCTGCCGCCGAAGAATGGCAAAGGGTGAGCGAAGTTTTGCAAGAAATCGCCACATGGCAAGTGCCAATTTCTTTGGATACGCGTCATACGCTTGTTATGCAAAAAGCATTAGAAAACAGCGTAGTAGATATAATTAACGATGTTGCGGCTTTAACCGATACAGGTGCGGTTAAATTATTATCGCAATATCCAAAGATTGGTATTTGCTTAATGCATATGCAGGGGCTGCCTGAAAATATGCAGCATAATCCGCAATATCACAGCGTGTGTGATGAAGTAAAATCCTTTTTACAACAACGAATTAACGAATGTGTGGCAAATGGCATTGCAAAAAATCGCCTGCTGTTAGACCCAGGTATTGGCTTTGGCAAAACGGTTGAACACAATTTAGCCTTACTTGCTAATCCCACGAAGTGGCTGCCTGAAAACCTACCGTATTTAATTGGCGTTTCGCGTAAAAGCGTTTTGGGGGCAATTATAGGGGAAACCGACCCGCAAAAACGAGAAGTAGCAAGCGTTGCCGCTGCTGTGGAAAGTGTTAGGCTGGGTGCGAATGTGGTGCGTGTGCATAATGTCAAAGCCACACGAGAAGCAATGCAGGTGATGAAAGCCTATCAGGATTTTCAGGCAACCTGAAAGGGAATAATTTATAATAAATTCAATGGTACGCCACAAAAAGGTTATGCACACGTCAAAAAAGCGGAAAAAAGTGAAGATAAAAAGCACATAAAAACCTGTGCCAAGCCTGATAAAATTTTGTAACTATTTAATTTATATAAAGAATATATAAAATCCAAAAAAGCAAGTACAAAAAATCGGGCTCTTGATTTCAAAGGAAATTTTTTGTTGTAAAAAAGTTATCCACAAAGTTATCCACAATTTTAAGCGTCATTTAGCAATGATGAATATTCGTTTTCAAATAGGTGTTTAAAGTGACAAAGGCAAACAATACAATCAACCCATTTTATCTATTTTTTCAACGCATTAGCCCAAAAAATGCCGAGTTAGCCACGCCTTTTTTGAACGCTGTTTTAGACGCTTGGGAAAACGGACATTCATTTATTGAATTAAATGAACAACAACAACAAGTTGCACGCCAGTGTTCGCCTTTAATTGCTTTTGCCTCCGATGATATCGCTCCTTTAATTTTGCAAGGTAACTATTTGTTTTTACATAAAATTTATCATTTAGAATACAGCGTAGCACGCCGTTTGCACGATTTATGCACAACGCCCCCTGCTATTTACGCGTACAATGATTTATTGCAAACTTATTTTCAAGAAGATAACCCTTTGTTTTTAGAGAGTAATTTGCAACAAAAAGCCGCCGTTGAAAAGGCTTTGCGTTGTCGTTTTTCGCTAATTAGCGGCGGGCCAGGTACGGGCAAAACCACGACTGTGGCAAAATTGTTAGCGTTATTGTGTCATCAAGAAAAAACGCTGCCCAATATTGCCTTAACGGCTCCCACAGGTAAGGCGGCGGCACATTTGCAACAGTCGTTAATCAAAGGTTTGGAAAAACTTTCTTTCAGGCAGCCTGAAACAAAGGCACATTTATCGCAATTACAAGGAAAAACCTTACACCGCTTATTAAATATTCGTCCGCCTTTGAACCAATCAGAATATAATCAACAAAATCCATTACCTTATGATATTGTTATTGTTGATGAATCATCAATGATAGAATTGAATATTGCTTATCAACTATTTAATGCGATTGGCAAAAATACACGCTTAATTTTATTGGGCGATAAAAACCAATTACCCAGTGTGGGAGCAGGGGCAGTTTTAGAGCAAATTAGCCAAATAGATAAAAACAATGTTTTAGCCGATTGTATTTCTCATTTAACTGTTTCACGCCGTTTTGATGAAAAAAGCGGTATTGGCGTTTTAGCGTCTGCCATTATTACCAATCGGCCACAACAAGCCTTAAATTGTTTTCAACAATTTTCAAATGAGATAATACAAAAAAACGATACCAAACAATTATATGAAGAATACTATTATTTACAAAAAGACTATTGGCAGGCGATTGAAGAAAAAAATATAAATAAAGCCTTTGAACATTTTTATAATGCAATGGTTTTATGTGTATTACGATATGACGCACAACGCTTTAATCGACAATTTTTAGATTTTTTAATACAAAAAGGACACGGAAAAGGATTTTTTAACGGCAAAGCCATTATGATTACAGAAAATAATGTAATATTAGATATTTATAATGGCGATATTGGTATTATATTGAATAATAAAGTATATTTCCCCAATCATCAAAATGGTATTGAGATACCATGCATCAATCATTTTGAAGACGCTTTTGCCATTACCGTGCATAAAAGTCAAGGTTCAGAATATAACCATATATTTTTAATTACACCTAAAAAATATATTGAAGACGAAGAACAAAACAGCGAAAAAATTTTTGACCGTTCTTTACTTTATACGGCGGTTACACGAAGTAAAAAAACATTTTGTTATATTGGCGATGATTTATCGTTACAAAACGCCATTTTACGCCAAAATAAACGCCGAAGTTTATTGGGAAAAATGTTTAATACAATGAGCAATGAGTAAAGGATGTTTCAGGCTGCCTGAAAACATTGCTCATTCCTAATTGTTCATTGAATACCATAATTCGGCAACAGCAAGGCACAGATTTCTCGTTTTCTGCCACGCAATAGGCGTTGTCGTCCAGGGATTTTTTCGCATTTTGACGCTGGGTCATTTTTGTCGGCGATTTTTTTGAACCCATTGTTTTTATTAGATTGTTTTTTATTATTATTCAAAGGATTATCTAACCAAGAGGGTTCATAACCTTCAATTTGTTCTAATTTCAAATCTTGCGAAGTTAATTGCAAAATAGCGTCCAACAATTTCTGCTCGTTTTCTTCAACCAAAGACAACGCCACACCGTTTGCCCCCGCTCGTCCTGTTCTGCCTATGCGATGCACATAATCTTCCGCTTGCAAGGGCAATTCGTAGTTAATCACAAACGGCAATTCGCTAATATCCAAGCCGCGTGCCGCCACATCTGTGGCAACCAAAATACGCACGCTTTCTGCTTTAAAATCCGCCAAAGTTTGCAGGCGTTCTGACTGCGATTTATCGCCGTGTAGGCTTGCGGCGGCAATTTTGCGTTTAAGTAATTCTTTTGTCACTTGGCTCACTGTAATTTTTTTATTACAAAAAACAATCGCTTGCGGAATATTTAAGCCCGAAATTAACTGTTCTAATAAATCCTTTTTTTGCCAGTTATTTACCGCAATCAAATGCTGTTCCACACTTTCTGCCGTTGAGTTTTGCGGTGCGGTTTCAATAAGTTGCGGATTATTCATAAAATCTGCGGCTAATTTGCGAATTTCAGGAGCGAACGTGGCTGAAAATAAAAGAATTTGCCTGTTTTCAGGGAGCATTTTGATGATTTTTCGCACATCATCAATAAAGCCCATATCCAACATTCTATCGGCTTCGTCTAATACCAAAATTTCTACTTTATTCAAAGAGATACTTTTTTGCGACAAATGGTCTAATAATCGTCCGACTGTGGCAACCACAATTTCACAACCCTGTTGCAAGGCTGCTTTTTGCGGTTCGATATTTGTGCCGCCAAAAATCACCGTATGCCGCAGGGGGATATTTTTTAAGTAATTGTTATTATTGGAATAAATTTGGTCAGCGAGTTCTCGTGTCGGCGTTAAAACCAACATTCTGACAGGGTGCATGGCAGGCGAAACGCTGGTGTTGGCGTGGTGTTTTAAGCGTTCGATAGACGGCAACATAAACGCCGCCGTTTTGCCCGTACCCGTTTGAGCAGCGGCTAACATATCAAAACCCTTCATCGCACACGGAATGGCGGCGGCTTGAATATCAGTCGGCGTTTGATAACCGCAGTCAGTTAAGGCTTGAATAATGTCAAGAGATAAACCTAATTCATTGAATGTAGTCATTTTTTAATAATCCTTTTTATTTTCAGGCAGCCTAACAAAAGCAATTAGACAGTTATTTTACCGATTTTTCAGACTGCCTGAAATATCTGATGATGCTCTTTTTCTGTGTGAAAAATGTCCCCACGCCATAATGCCTAATCCCAACCAAATCAGAGCGAAGCCGAATAGTTTAGATAAGGACAAAGGTTCATTGTATAAAAATACCGCAACCAACATACTGATAGTCGGGCTAATGTACTGCATAAAGCCTAATGTGGAGAGCGGCAGAAAATGCGTGGCAGCGGTGTAAGTTAAAAGCGGCAAAATGGTAACCAAACCGCTTAAAACCAATAAAACGCCGTTTTTATTGAAAGCCAAACCGCTTTGTCCTGTTTTGGCTGACCAAATTAAAAACAGCAGGGCAAAGGGCATAATAATGGCGGTTTCAATCAATAATCCAGCAAAAGATGGTACATCAATTTTTTTACGAATAAAACCATATAAAGCAAAAGACACTGGTAAAATTAAAGAAATTAACGGCAATTTTCCCAAAGCATAAATCTGAATAGCAATAGAAACAAGCACTAAACCTGACGCAATTTTAGCCGTTGTACCTAATTTTTCGCCTAATAACAACGCCCCTAATAATATTGAAAAAAACGGATTGACAAAATAACCCAAAGAAGTTTCTAATATCTGATTTTTGCCCACAGCATAAATAAAAACGCCCCAGTTAGTACTAATCAAAACGCCTGTGGTCATCAAAGCCAAAAGCGTTTTTTTATTGCGTAATAATAATTGCACAGAACGCAGACGGCGAGAAAACCATAAATAGAGAAACAACAAAACAAACGACCAAACAATGCGATGAGCCAAAATCTGCACCGCATCCACACCGTCTATCCATTTGAAATAAATAGGAAAAACGCCCCACATAATAAAAGTGGCAAGCGATAAAACAAAACCTTTTTGAGCGTCCATTATTGTTCAGGCTGCCTGAAATAAATTAGGCACTATTCTACCGAGTAATCATTGAATATGGGGCTAAAAATGGCTTTCAGGCAGCCTGAAAGATGATTTACGCAAAAAATTTTTCAAAGCCCCTTGCATTTTCTTTTATTTATTTATATAATCGCCGTCTTTCCCCTGAGTGGGGAGTTATTCTTATCCTTTCGGGAATCGGGACGAGTTGGCTTTAACCTTTGGTATTAAAGGTTTCAGGCAGCCTGAAAAGGTGCCAGTCTGAAAATGGTCGATTACGCCGATTTAAGATATAAGATATTGTTTTAAGGTTAAAACTATGATTCAAATGCAGACCATGTTAGATGTGGCTGACAATTCAGGTGCGCGTCGTGTGATGTGTATCAAAGTGTTGGGCGGTTCTAAACGCCGCTACGCTTCTGTTGGCGACATTATTAAAGTAACGGTAAAAGACGCCGCTCCTCGCGGTCGTGTGAAAAAAGGTGATGTGTATAACGCTGTGGTTGTTCGTGTCGCCAAAGGTGTTCGCCGTGCAGACGGTGCGTTGATTAAATTCGACAATAATGCCGCCGTGTTATTAAACAACAAATTAGAACCATTAGGCACGCGTATCTTCGGTCCTGTAACTCGTGAGTTGCGTACCGAACGCTTTATGAAAATCGTGTCTTTGGCACCCGAAGTGATTTAAGGGGACGGTTTATGAACAAAATCATTAAAGGCGACAAAGTCATTGTCATTACTGGTAAGGACAAAGGTCGTACAGGCGAAGTGGTTCGTGTCTTGGACGGCAAAGTGATTGTGGAAGGTGTGAATGAAGTCAAACGCCATCGCAAACCTAATCCTGCTCGTCAAATTGAAGGTGGCATTGTAAGCAAAAATATGCCTGTGGATATTTCTAATGTGGCTATTTTCAATCCTGAAACAAATAAAGCCGACCGTGTGGGCATTAAAGTGATTGCCGAAGAAGGTCAAAAAGTACGCCGTGTTCGTGTGTATAAATCGAACGGTGCGGAAATTGCAAGGAGCAAATAATGGCACGATTAAGAGAATTTTATAAGGAAACAGTGGTTCCTGAGTTGATGAAAAAATTCAACTACAAAAGCGTTATGGAAGTGCCTCGCATTGAAAAAATCACCTTGAATATGGGTGTGGGCGAAGCCGTTGCCGATAAAAAAGTAATGGAACACGCTGTTTCGGATATGCAAAAAATCGCAGGTCAAAAACCTGTGGTAACGGTTGCTCGCAAGTCTATTGCTGGTTTCAAAATCCGTGATAACTACCCCATCGGTTGTAAAGTAACTTTGCGTCGCGACAGAATGTTTGAATTTTTGGATCGTTTGATTTCGATTTCTCTGCCACGCGTTCGCGATTTTCGTGGTTTGTCTGCCAAGTCTTTTGACGGTCGTGGTAACTACAATATGGGCGTGCGTGAGCAAATTATTTTCCCCGAAATCGAATACGACAAAATTGACGCGTTGCGTGGTCTGAATATCACCATCACAACAACCGCAAAAACTGATGAAGAAGCGCGTGCGTTGCTTTCTTTATTCAAATTCCCTTTTAAAGGTTAATAGTATGGCAAAAAAATCGTTAATCAATAGAGATGTCAAACGGGTGCGTTTAGCCAAAAAATATGCCGCTAAACGAGAAGCGATTTTCGCCGTCATCAACGACAGCAACGCTACACCAGAAGATAAATTTCAAGCACGCTTGAAATTGCAAGCAATTCCTCGCAATGCAATGCCCACTCGTCAGCGTCGCCGTTGTGCATTGACTGGTCGTCCGCGTGGCACATTCCGCAAATTTGGTCTTGGTCGCACGAAAATTCGCGAAATCGCAATGCGTGGCGAAATTCCTGGCGTAATCAAGGCAAGTTGGTAATAGGGAGTTAAAAATTATGAGTATGCATGATCCTATTTCCGATATGCTGACCCGCATTCGTAACGGTCAAAGAGCAAACAAGGTGAGCGTTTCCATGCCTTCATCTAAACTCAAATGCTCGATTGCTACCGTTTTGAAAGAAGAAGGTTATATCGAAGGTTTCTCTGTAAGTGCAGATGCAAAACCTGTTTTGAATATTGAGTTGAAATATTACGCAGGTCGCCCTGTGATTGAGCAAATCAAACGCGTTTCTCGTCCTGGTTTGCGTATTTACAAAGGTGCGGCAGAAATTCCTGCTGTGATGAATGGTTTGGGTGTGGCTATTGTCAGCACTTCCAAAGGTGTTATGACTGACCGCAAAGCGCGTGCTAACGGTGTTGGCGGCGAATTGCTGTGTATTGTGGCTTAATATTAGGAGGAAAAAATGTCGCGTATTGCAAAAAATCCAGTGGCTATTCCTTCTGGTGTTGAAGTGAAATTAGCCGATAACGAAATTGTCGTTAAAGGTAAATTAGGCGAACTCAAACAAAGCATCAACAGCGAATTGGTCGAAATCAAAAACGATAACGGTCAAATTACATTTGCTGTAAAAAATGACAGCCGTGAAGCGAACGCATTATCGGGTACTTTCCGTGCTTTAATCGCGAATATGGTTAAAGGCGTGTCTGACGGCTTTGAGAAAAAACTGCAATTAGTGGGTGTGGGTTATCGTGCCCAAGCACAAGGCAAAGCGTTGAACTTGTCATTAGGTTTTTCTCACCCTGTGGTGTATAACCTGCCTGACGGTATTACCGCTCAAACCCCATCGCAAACTGAAATCGTTATTTCAGGTGCAGACCGCCAAAAAGTAGGTCAAGTTGCCGCCGAAATCAGAGGTTTCCGTCCGCCCGAACCTTATAAAGGTAAAGGTGTTCGTTATGCCGATGAAACGGTAGTATTAAAAGAAACCAAGAAAAAATAATTGAGGTTTTGAAAATGAATAAGAAATTAGCCCGTCTGCGTAGAGCACGCAAAACCCGTGCCAAAATTGCGGATATGCAAGCCGTTAGATTGTGCGTTCATCGCTCTAACAATCATATTTATGCTCAAATTATTGGTGAAAAAGGTGTGTTAGCACAAGCATCATCAGTAGAAGCCGAAGTGCGTAGCAATGCAAAATATGGCAACAATGTGGCTGCCGCTGCCGTAATTGGCAAACGCATTGCCGAAAAAGCGAAAGCCGCTGGCATTGAAGAAGTTGCTTTTGACCGTTCTGGTTTTAAATATCATGGTCGTGTCAAAGCATTGGCAGAAGCCGCTCGTGAAAACGGTTTGAAATTCTAAACGGAGTTAAATAATGGCAAAACACGAAACAGAAGAACGCGGCGACGGCTTGATTGAAAAAATGGTTGCTGTGAATCGCGTAACCAAAGTGGTTAAAGGTGGTCGCATTATGGCGTTCTCCGCTTTGACCGTAGTAGGGGACGGCGATGGTCGCATTGGTATGGGTAAAGGTAAAGCCAAAGAAGTGCCTGTTGCTGTACAAAAAGCAATGGATCAAGCACGCCGTAACTTGGTGAAAATTCCCTTGAAAGACGGCACCATTCACCACGAAGTCATCGGCAAACACGGTGCAACCAAAGTATTTATGCAGCCTGCCAAAGAAGGTAGTGGTGTGAAAGCGGGTGGTCCGATGCGTTTGGTATTTGACGCAATCGGCGTTCGCAATATTTCTGCCAAAGTGCATGGTTCAACTAATCCATACAATATTGTTCGTGCCACATTGAATGGCTTGGGCAAATTGTACACACCTGCCGAAATCGCAGCCAAACGCGGTTTGAGCGTAGAAGAAATTTTAGGAGCAGGCAATGAGTGAGCAAAAGAAAATCAAAGTAACTTTGAAAAAAAGTTTGATTGGACGCATTGAATCTCATCGTGCTTGTGCGAGAGGCTTGGGTTTGCGTCGTCGTGAGCATACTGTGGAAGTATTGGATACCCCTGAAAATCGCGGTATGATTAACAAAATCAGTTACTTATTAGAAGTGGAGTAATAATATGTACTTGAATACTATTTCTCCTGCCGAGGGTGCCACACACGCACCTAAACGCGTTGGTCGCGGTATCGGTAGCGGTATGGGTAAAACCTGTTGCCGTGGCGTGAAAGGTCAAAAAAGCCGTGCAGGTGGTTTCCACAAAGTAGGCTTTGAGGGCGGTCAAATGCCATTGCAACGCCGTTTGCCTAAACGCGGCTTTAAATCGACAACGGCTCGTTTCAACGCACAAGTTACTTTGGGCGAATTGAATAATTTGCCGATTGAAGAAGTGGATATTTTGGCATTAAAACAAGCCCGTTTGGTTCCTGCAAACACTCAAAGCGTGAAAGTGATTCTTTCAGGCAGCCTGAACAAAGCAATTACCTTGCGTGGCGTTGCTGTTACCAAAGGTGCCAAAGAAGCCATTGAAGCGGCTGGCGGTAAGATTTCTGATTAAGGTTATTTCGCATGGCTAACTCGTCGTCCAAAATATCGAGCATTTCTGTTGATTTGAAAAACAGAATTATGTTCTTGATTGGTGCGTTGTTTGTGTTCCGTGTCGGTTCGCATATTCCCGTACCAGGTGTTGATGCTGTGGCATTAAATCGCCTATTTGAAAGTGCTAATAATGGCATTTTGGGTATGTTGAATATGTTTTCGGGCGGCTCACTTTCTCGGTTTTCGGTGTTTGCGATTGGCATTATGCCGTATATTTCTGCGTCCATTGTAATGCAGTTGGCAACCGAGATTATTCCGTCCTTGAAAGCCTTGAAAAAAGAGGGCGAAGCAGGGCGGCGAGTGATTACCAAATACACCCGTATTGGTACGGTGTTATTGGCAGGCGTGCAAAGTTTTGCCGCTGCTGTTATGCTTTTCAGGCAGCCTGGTTTGGTGGGTATTGCTCAATATGAGTTTTATTTATCAACCGTAGTGTGTTTAACCACTGGCACGATGTTCTTAATGTGGTTGGGCGAACAAATCACTGAACGCGGTGTGGGCAATGGCATTTCCTTGATTATCTGTGCGGGTATTGCCGCAGGTATTCCTGGTGCGATTGGTAAATTATTTACAATGACTGCCGAGGGTAGCCTGAATCCTTTGTTAGCCGTATTGATTGTCGCAGGTGCGTTGGCTTTGGTATATGCTGTGGTATATATTGAATCTGCACAACGCAAAGTGCCGATTCACTTTGCCAAACGCCAAGTGGGTAATCGTATGATGCAAGGGCAAAACACTGTTCTGCCATTCAAACTGAATATGGCAGGCGTGATTCCGCCGATTTTTGCGTCCAGTATTATTTTGTTCCCGACCACGATTATGAGTTGGGTTGGCGGACAAGGTATTGGCACACAAAGCAGTAGTTCGTTTTTAGGCAAATTAGCCTTGTATTTTCAACACGGACAGCCGTTATACATTATCTTTTTTGCGTCTGCTGTGATATTCTTCTGCTTTTTTTACACCGCTTTGGTATTTAGCCCACGCGAAATTGCAGAAAACCTGAAAAAACAAGGGGCATTTGTACCAGGTATTCGTCCTGGTGAAAACACCTCACGCTACATTGAAAGCGTGGTTTTGCGATTAACCTTTTACGGTGCGTTATACATTACCATTGTGTGTTTGATTCCCGAATTATTGGTATCGTTTGCGAATATTCCCTTTTATTTAGGCGGTACATCGCTGTTGATTTTGGTTGTGGTGAGCATAGACTTTACTGCACAAGTGGCTTCATACCGTATGAGTCAGCAATATCAACAATATGAAGGCGATAAATACTTGGCAAACAAATTAGGCAAGAAATAAGAGAAATCTTTATGGCAAAAGAAGACACCATACAAATGCAAGGTGAAATCTTGGAAATGTTGCCAAACGCAACATTCAAGGTTAGATTAGAAAACGACCATGTGGTTTTAGGATACATTTCAGGCAAGATGAGAATGCACTATATTCGCATTTCGCCTGGTGATAAAGTAACAGTTGAGATGACTCCTTACGATTTATCTCGTGCAAGAATTGTTTTTCGGACTAAATAAAGTTTTGAAAGGACTTTAATAATGCGTGTGCAACCCTCTGTAAAGAAAATATGTCGCAACTGCAAGATTATTCGCAGACATGGCATTGTCCGCGTTATCTGTACAGATGCTCGTCATAAACAAAAACAAGGTTAATAAAAGGAATTAAATTATGGCTCGTATTGCTGGTGTGAATATTCCCAACAATGCCCATATCGTGATTGGCTTACAAGCGATTTATGGCATTGGTAGCAGCCGTGCTCGTTTAGTTTGCGAGCAAGCAGGAATTGAATGTTCTGTGAAAGTCAAAGACTTAACAGAAGCACAGTTAGAAACCTTGCGTAGCAAAGTGGCTCAATTTGAAGTTGAAGGCGACTTGCGTCGTGAAGTAACTATGTCCATTAAACGCTTGATGGATATGGGTTGCTATCGTGGTTTCCGTCATCGCCGTGGTTTGCCCTGTCGTGGTCAAAGAACGCGTACGAATGCTCGTACCCGTAAAGGTCCGCGTAAGGCGATTGCAGGCAAAAAATAATGTTTATTTGAAATAAGGATTGATAATGGCTAAAGCAAACACAGCTCGTGTACGCAAAAAAATACGCAAAACCGTGAGCGAAGGTGTGGTGCATGTACATGCATCGTTTAATAACACCATTATTACGATTACCGACCGTCAAGGCAATGCGTTGTCTTGGGCTACTTCTGGCGGTGCAGGTTTTAAAGGTTCGCGTAAAAGTACACCTTTCGCTGCCCAAGTTGCAGCAGAAGCCGCTGGCAAAGTTGCCCAAGAGTATGGTGTCAAAAATTTAGAAGTACGCATCAAGGGTCCTGGTCCTGGTCGTGAATCTTCTGTTCGTGCATTAAATGCTCTGGGCTTTAAAATTACTTCAATTACGGATGTTACCCCCGTTCCTCATAACGGTTGCCGTCCGCCCAAACGCCGTCGTGTTTAATAGGAGAAGATTAGAATGGCTCGTTATATTGGACCAAAATGTAAATTGGCTCGCCGCGAGGGTACAGATTTATTCTTAAAATCCGCTCGCCGCTCCATTGATTCAAAATGCAAAATTGATACCGCACCAGGTCAGCATGGTGCCAATCGTGGTCGCATTTCTGATTACGGTATTCAGTTGCGTGAAAAACAAAAAATCCGCCGCATTTACGGCGTGTTGGAACGCCAGTTCCGCCGTTATTTTGCCGAAGCAGAACGCAGACGCGGTTCAACAGGTGAATGGTTGTTGCAACTGTTGGAATCTCGTTTAGACAATGTGGTTTATCGTATGGGTTTTGGCTCAACTCGTGCCGAAGCACGCCAGTTGGTTGGACACAAAGCCATCTCGGTAAATGGTCAAGTGGTGAATATTCCGTCTTACCAAGTGAAACCTGGTGATGTGGTTTCTGTGTGCGAAAAAGCCAAAAAACAAGTTCGCATTCAGGAAGCATTAGGCTTGGCAGGACAAATCGGTTTTCCGTCTTGGGTTGAAGTTGATGCAACCAAAATGGAAGGCGTGTATAAAAACTTGCCCGATCGTTCCGAGTTAAGCAGCGACATCAAAGAGCATTTAGTAGTCGAATTGTACTCTAAATAATGTTTGAATCTAAATTAAGGACGAGATGGAATGCGAAACATCACTTCTGAACTTTTAAAACCAAGACAAATCAATGTCAATGCCTTGTCCGACAGACAAGCCAAAATTTCGTTAGAACCTTTTGAACGCGGTTTTGGTCATACTTTGGGCAACGCATTACGGCGGATTTTGCTTTCTTCAATGACGGGCTTTGCACCCACAGAAGTTAAAATTGACGGTGTATTGCATGAATACTCTTCGATTGAACACATTGAAGAAGATGTGGTTGATATTCTGTTAAACATCAAAGGTATTGTGTTTAAACTGTTCAATCGCGATTCTGTGGTGTTGAATATCAAAAAAGACACCAAAGGTGTGGTTACTGCCGCCGATATTGAATTGCCACATGATGTGGAAATTTTAAATCCGAATCATGTGATTTGTCATATCGCAGAAGGCGGTAGTTTCTCGGCTGAAATTAAGGTTGAATCAGGTCGTGGCTATTGCCCCGCATCGCAATCTCGCAAACTGAAAGATGATACGCGTGAAATCGGCAGCATTCTGTTAGATGCCAGTTTCTCGCCTGTATTGCGTGTGTCGTTTGAAGTGGAACCCGCTCGCGTAGAACAACGCACCGATTTAGACCGCTTGGTTTTAGACATCGAAACAGACGGCTCTGTGGATCCCGAAGAAGTGTTGCGTCAATCCGCACAAATTTTGATTAGTCAAATGGAAGTCTTCGTTGATTTGCAAAACACTAATGTACCTGAAGAAGAAGAACAAGCCCCAGTGGTGGATCCGATTCTTCTGTTGCCTGTCGATGATTTGGAACTCACCGTGCGTTCGGCTAACTGCTTGAAAGCCGAAGACATTTACTATATCGGTGATTTGATTCAACGCACTGAAACTGAACTTCTAAAAACACCGAATTTGGGTCGTAAGTCGCTGACTGAAATCAAAGAAGTCTTGGCAGCCAAAGGTTTGACTTTGGGTTCTAAATTAGAAGGCTGGCCGCCTGCTAATTTGGTATCAAGATAATCTTTCAGACAGCCTGAAAGCGTGTTTTTATTGATTAAGGATATTTAATATGCGTCATCGTAAGAGTAATCGTAAATTAAACCGTACCAGCAGTCATCGTTTGGCGATGTTGCGTAATATGGCAAATTCTTTGCTGATTCACGAAAGCATTGTTACCACATTGCCCAAAGCAAAAGAGTTACGCCGCGTGGTTGAACCTTTGATTTCTTTGGGTAAAAAACCGTCTTTGGCAAATCGCCGTTTGGCATTTGACCGCACACGCAATCGTGATGTCGTGGTAAAATTATTTGGTGAGTTAAATGAACGCTTCGCCGCTCGCAATGGCGGCTATACTCGTGTGCTGAAATATGGCTTTCGTCAAGGCGACAATGCTCCTATGGCATTGATTGAATTAGTTGATGCAGCCGAAGTTCGTGAGAAAAAAGAAGCGGCAGAAACACAATCCGAATAATTTTAACGGTTGTTCCTAATGAATATGCAAAGAAAACCCATTTTTGCCTTAAAAACTTGTTTGTTGTTGAGTTTGCTTGCCACTGTTACGGCGTGTGGCTGGTTGCCCCATTCAGGCCCTTCCACAGGACAAGTTACTTCATTAGGACAAAGCAATAATCAGGCTGTTCCCGATGTCGCTTTGTTGGACATTGAACACAGCCTGATTCAAGATTTATCGCAACGCCACAAGGCAAACAGTTTTGCCGCATTAGAAAACACCGCACAAAGCCTTGATGTGGTGAGTCGTGGCGATGTATTAGACATTACCATTTGGGAGGCCGCTCCTGCCATGCTGTTTGGCGGAGCCTTGTCTGATAGTGGAGCAGGCACTGCCCATGTTACCAAATTGCCGCCACAAACCGTGAGTTCTAACGGCACGATTTCCATTCCTTTTGTCGGCAACCTGAAAGTAGTGGATAAATCGCTTGAAGACATTCAAAATCTCATTCGCAATCAACTTTCTCGTAAAGCCAATCAACCACAAGTGATTGTGAGTTTAGCTCAAAACAATTCTACTAATGTTTTGGTTGTGCGGGCAGGCAACAGCGTGCGTATGCCTTTGACGCCCGCCCGCGAACGCATTTTGGACGCATTAGCCGCTGTGGGCGGTTCCACCGCTAATGTGCAGGACACCACCATTCAAATCACACGCAATAAAAAAATCAGCAAAATTGCGTTAGAAGATTTGGTTTCTGACCCCGCACAAAACATTTTATTGCATCGTGGCGATGTGGTAACCGTCATCACCAACCCTTACACATTCACTTCTATGGGTGCAGTAGGTAGAGCCCAAGAAATTGGCTTTTCCGCACGCGGTTTATCATTAGCTGAAGCCGTAGGCAGAATGGGTGGCTTGCAAGACCGCCGTTCAGACGCTCGTGGCGTATTTGTGTTTCGCTATACGCCTTTGTCCGAATTGCCCACAGCCGAACAACTTAAATGGACACAAAAAGGCTATCAAGGCAATACCGATGTACCTGTTGTTTATCGTTTAGATTTAACCAATGCCAATTCAATGTTGTGGATGCAAAAATTTCCTATTCACAATAAAGATGTGGTGTATGTTTCCAATGCACCGTTGGCAGAAGTGCAAAAATTCTTACAATTTGTTTTCTCACCTGTAACTTCTGGATTTAATAGCATTGATAATATTGTGCATTAAAAGCGTGTCATCGGTGCTATTTCGTTATATAATGTAGCTTGTTTTTTTCAGGCAGCCTGAAACTTAATTTTCAGGCTGCCTGAAAAATAAAAAAACCACTTTTTAGACTGTTTGAAACGATTGATAAAAAATACTTTTCAGGCTGCCTGAAAAATATATTCGATTGATATGGAACAAGAAGAATGAGTAGATTATCTAAATTAAAGAAAAACCCCAAAGCATTTTTTATTGATGCTTTAATCAAAAATTCTTTACGATTTATCACCGTAACATTGCCCGTTATTTTAGCATTATTGTATTTTGGTTTAATTGCCTCCGACCAATACATTTCCCAATCTTCTTTTGTGATTCGTTCGGCAAGTCAGCAAAATTCCTTAACAGGATTAGGGGCATTTTTACAAAATGTCGGCTTTTCTCGTTCGCAGGACGATACTTACAGCGTACGAGAATATATGACTTCGCGTGCTGCACTCAATAACTTGGAACAACAAGGCATTGCCGTGCGTTCTTTTTATGAAAAAAAGGGCGATTTAATTAGCCGTTTTAATACATTTGGTTTTAATGGCGAACAAGAATTGTTTTATCAATATTATAAAAAGAAAGTAACGGTTAATTTCGACCCTGTGTCGGGTATTTCTACATTAGATGTGGTGTCTTTTGACCCCAAAGATTCCTATGTTGTGAATGAGGCTTTACTCAAACAAGCCGAAGTTTTAATCAATCAACTGAATGATAGGGCTTTAAAAGATACGGTCAAATACGCACAAGCACAAGTTGATGTGGCAGAAGAACGAGTGAAAAAAGCGTCCGAAGATTTAATTGTGTATCGCACCAAAAACGGCGTATTTGACTTAAAAGTGCAAGCCGAAGGCAAAATCGGTTTAATTTCTAAATTGCAAGACGAACTCATTTTACTGCAAACGCAATTAGACCAAGTGCGAGCCATTACCCCTGACAATCCACAGATTTCAGGTTTGATGGCACGAGAACGCAGCCTGAAAAAAGAAATCGAAAAACAAACCAATGCTATGTTAAGCGATGAAGACGGCTCAATGACCAAACAAGCGGCAGAGTATCAACGGGTTTATTTAGAAAACGAATTAGCTGAAAAACAATTAGCGGCGGCGATTACTGCATTAGAAAATGCCAAAGCCGATGCCACACGCCAACAACTTTATTTGGAAGTGATTTCAGCCCCCATTGAACCCGACTTTGCACTGTTGCCACGCCGTTTGTACAACATTATTGCCACCTTGTTTATCGGCTTAATGATTTATGGCGTTGCCGTGTTGTTACTCGCAGGCGTTAGGGAGCATAAAAACTGATGAGCGACAATGCCGAATTAACACCGCCGTCTATGCCTGATGATGGTTACCAAAATGCGTCCAAATTAGCGATGACGCAGACGCGGGAAACTACGCTTAAAGAATCATTCCAAATCCAAAAACGCGTGATAGGAGCGTTGCTGTTGCGAGAAATGATTACCCGTTATGGACGCAATAACTTGGGCTTTCTGTGGCTATTTGTGGAACCGTTGTTGATAACGATGGTGATTACACTAGTATGGAAGTTTATTCGCGGTACACATATTACCGATTTAAATATTGTTGCTTTTGCAATTACTGGTTATCCATTAGTGATGATGTGGCGTAAGTCTGCTAACAAAGCAATTGGAGCAGTTACTGCTAACAAGGGGTTGTTATATCATCGGAATGTACGCATTATAGACTTGTTATTCTCACGAATTATTTTAGAAATTGCCAGTGTTACCGTAGCACAAATTGTT
Source organism: Neisseriaceae bacterium (assembly GCA_017508845.1). Classification (GTDB taxonomy): domain Bacteria; phylum Pseudomonadota; class Gammaproteobacteria; order Burkholderiales; family Neisseriaceae; genus RGIG9985. Next base: position 20,866 of record JAFWRB010000041.1, read on the forward strand.
ATCCTTATGGTACTTATTTTTATAGGTTGGATACCGCTACCATCTGATGTATTTTATATGTTGTTGGCTTGGATTCTGATGTCTTTTTTTGCTATAGGATTAGGATTATTGTTATATGCCTTATCAGAAAAATCGGAAATATTTGGTAGGGTATGGAAAGCGATGGGATTAGCAACTATGCTTGTTTCAGGAGTGTTTTATTTTGTTTCTGCCCTTCCAGTTTATGTGCAAGAAATTTTATTATGGTTTCCAATGGTTCATGGGACAGAAATGTTCCGTCATGGTTATTTTGGTGCGACCGTAGTTACTATGGAGAATCCATGGTATTTAATCTTATGGGATATTATCTTATTGTTGGTTGGTTTATTAGCAGTCAATGGTGTTATGCGACGAGGGGTATCTAAATAATGTTGGCATTAGAACATGTTTATAAGTCCTATCCCACACGCAAGGGCATGCGTACGGTTTTGCACGACATTAACTTTACCCTAAAAAAAGGCGAAAAATTAGGCATTCTCGGACGCAATGGTGCAGGTAAGTCCACACTTATTCGTTTAATCGGTGGTGTTGAGTCTCCCAATTCTGGTCGCATCATTCGCAATATGAGTGTCTCTTGGCCATTGGCATTTTCAGGGGCATTTCAAGGCAGTTTGACAGGAATGGACAATTTGCGTTTTATCTGTCGTATTTACAATGCTAATATAGCGAAAGTAAAAAAATTTACCGAAGACTTTGCTGAATTAGGTTTATATTTAAATGAACCTATCAAAACCTATTCATCAGGTATGAAAGCAAGGCTTGCTTTCGCCCTATCACTTGCGATAGAATTCGACTGTTACCTTATTGACGAAGTGATTGCGGTGGGTGATGCTCGTTTGAATGCCAAATGTAAATATGAGCTATTTGAAAAGCGTAAGGATCGTTCTTTAATTTTGGTGTCGCACAATGAGAAAACAATTCAACAGTATTGCGATAAAGGAGCTGTGTTGAAAGATGGTTGCTTGTCTCAATTAGATAGTGTTGAGTGGTCGTTTGTGGAATATGACAAATAAGTTGTTGAGGAAGTAACCATGTCGAAAATGTCTAAACTTTTTGTTAATCCAATTCAATTTTGGAGAGATTTTTTTGGGAAAAAAGTTATTGGGTACTATGGAAAAACGATTTTTGCTTTTCATATCAATGACTGGAAAAGAAAGTTTGTGGAATCTATTTTCCCTGAATATGATTTTGTTTATATCCCATTTAAGGCAACTGATAAATGGTTGCATGATAATTGCATTGCTAAAATCGTTGATAATGTTGCACAGTCTAGAATTTTAGTTTGGGGTATGTGGTTGCCTAAAATTATTCAACAAAATGATTTTATTATGAGTAATATTCCCATTACCTGGGTTGAAGATGGTTTTATTCGCTCCATTGGATTGGGTTCAGGACATGTGTTGCCTGCAAGTTTAAATTTTGATTCAAGAACTTGTTATTTTGATGCGAGAAAAGAGTCGGATTTGGAGCATATTCTCAATACTTATGATTTTGATGCAGATGTTGCATTGATGCAAAGAGCGGTATCATTAAAACAAAGATTATTATCTACAGGTATCAGTAAGTATAACCATTCTAAAAAGGTAGATATTGCGAATGTTTATGGACCGAAACGGCAAACGAGAATATTGGTTGTGGGTCAAGTTGAAGATGACGCGTCTATTGCTTATGGTTGTTTGAGTGCCTATAACAATAATGATATTGTTCGTATTGCTGCTTATGAAAATCCAGATGCACAAATTATTTACAAACCGCATCCAGATGTTTTACACCAGAAACGAGAAAAATTATCAGATCCGCGTGACGTTGCAGATATATGTCAAGTGTTAAACATTGATATTCCGTTATCTCAATCTTTTGAAACTATCGATCATGTTTATACTATTTCATCTCAAGCAGGATTTGAAGCCTTGTTAAGAGGGATATCTGTAACGACATTGGGATGTCCATTTTATTCTGGTTGGGGTTGTACGGATGATAGACAAAAAAATGATAGAAGAATCAGAAAGCTGACTGTTGAACAAATCTTGGCAGCGGCATACATTTTGTACCCTAAATACTATCATCCGTTGTATAAAAATGAAACGGATGTTGAGAGTGTTTTGCAATATTTTGAAACTGTTTTAAATGGAGATAAGTGAGCATGAGCAGTATGTTTGAGTCTTATGTCAGAGAAAGAATTAGTCAATTTTTATCTAATTTTGATGCTAAAACATCATACGATGATGTCCGTAAATTGGGAGATCAGTATCAAAAAAGTGGTAACGCTTTTGACCTGTTGTCTATCGGCAGTTTTATTAAACAAAAATATTCGAATAGAGAAATTGGTTATCGGTTTATTTGGCTTGGGTATCGCAAATTTCATATGAGAAATCAGATGGAAAGTGTTGAACAAGAATTTATGGATAAAGTTTTCCCAAGATATTGTGAGAAACAGATATTTCCGATTTTTTTTCGAGAGATTTTCGTGGAAGCGTTTTTAACGGGAAGATTCACCAAGTGCTCTCGTCTGCTTGGTTTGTGTGATGAACAACTTTTGGACAAGTTTATGGCAGATAATAAGATGTTTTGTCATCGAGTGCAACAGTTTCGAGAGATTTTTGGAGAGTATACAGCACATTCCGAAGGTGAAGCAAATGATGATATAAGTGAATTTATTAAACAGTACAACTTAGGGGAACGAAGATTAGAGTTTTTTGAACGCATAAGAAATTCAGATGTGATTGTTTCCCCATATACTAATAGGAAATTATTTTTAATTATGGAAATGTTAAAACATTGTCCTGAATTTACAACAACAAAGTTATTGATTACTGTTTATAGGAGAAATTGCCGTCTAGCTTATAATTTATTGGATTATTTAATAACACATAACAAGGTGGAATACAATCTCATTTATTTTTTATTAAAGTTTTCCACGCTTGATTCTAACTTATTATCATATTTTGATAAAGTATCGAGTTCATTGGGTTTAGATCGTGATTGTAAAATTGCCATTGGTGCTTTGGAAATGAGAAAAAAAGCCATAGTACTGAATCAAGATTGGTTACATTTTGATGAGAATAGAACTTTCTTCTTTAAAAAGACGAATGAACAGCCAATACATGTGGCAATTGAGGTTTCGGGACAAATTCGAGGTTCTATAGAAGACAATATTTCTAATATCCTTAATATTAGGGATAATATTACTGTTGGAGAAGTAGATGTTTTCCTAGATTCTTGGAGTATTGGCAACTTTTTCCCATTCAAACTTTCGGATTATAGAATTTGGGGTAAGGAGTTAGGTGCAATATACAAAGATGTATGTAAATTATCAGCAGAACAGTTTGTGTCTTTGTTTCCCGCAACTACTCAATTTCTTGAGAAATTAAATAAAGAGAAAAGTTTTGCCTTATCAGCAACTAATGAAATTTTCAAGGATTTTACTGATGTGAGATTTGAGAAAGAGGAGGACATATCTTTTCCAACAGTGTTGTCACATAAAAATAGTTTTAATCAAGCAAAGATGTGGTATAAGATATTCCAGGCTCACCGATTAGCAACTGCTCATGGTTATAGGCATGGTTTTGAGTATGATGTTTCGATTAGAATCAGACCAGACTTGAATATTTCTTCTCGAGATGTTTCTGAAATGGTATCTGTGGTGAGTAAATATAAAAATATTGTATTCACTCATTACAACAATAATGATGGTTTTGGCGATCAATTTTTGATTTGTTCCAAAATGGCAATGGATAGAATTGCCTCGTTATGGTGTCAATTAACTCGTAAGCGTTCTTTTCGACATATTCCAGAACTGCATAGGACATATCAAGCTGAAAGTTTTATTACTCAAAATTGTGCCTTATTGGGATTGGAAGTGGTTGTATTTAGAGCGGATTCATATCAGTTAGGTAGTTCTCAATCGGAATTGTTGGTGAATACGATTACTGATGATATTACGCCGTTTCTTCAGTTAGATCTTGCCAATCAACCTAATCAGGAAGGCAGGTTGTTTGTTGAAAAATATATAGAAAACAAGAAAAACGGTATTATTTTTAAGTGAGGTTTCTATGTTCCTAATCCCCATGTGTGGCTTATCTTCCCGTTTTTTTAAGGCGGGTTATGATAAACCGAAATATATGTTAGACCTTAACGGAGAAACAGTTTTTTCTTGGTCGGTGAAATCTTTTGAGCGTTATTTTTTAACGGATAAGTTTGTTTTTATTTACCGTGATATTTATGGCACGAAATCGTTTTTAGAGCAAGAGATTAAAAAACTTGGTATAAGAGATTTTGCTTTCATTTGTTTAGACCATGAAACCGAGGGGCAGGCTGAAACGGTTTATTTGGGTTTAGAGCAAATTGTAGAAGATGATGCGTTATATATTTTTAATATCGACTCCAAAATTGTGGATTTCAGACAGCCTGAATGGGTGAAAGATTGTGATGCTTATTTGGAGGTTTTTCAAGGAGAAGGTGACCACTGGTCTTTCGCTTTGCCTGATACAGACGGTAGAACCGTATTAAAAACCACCGAAAAAGAACGCATTTCTGATTTATGTTCGGACGGTTTATATTACTTCAAAAGTAAATCTTTGTTTATAGATTTATTTCAAGAAGTTAAAGAAAAAGGCGAGAAAACTAAATCGGAATATTATATTGCACCTTTGTATAATTATTTAATTCAACAAGGCAAAAAAGTTTATTATGATTTAATTGATAAGAATAACATTCTTTTTTGTGGTACGCCTGATGAATATTTAGCATTGTTGTCTTTCAAGCAGCCTGAAAAAGTTAATCATGGTTCAAGTACCACTCAAAAGGTGCGAGTGAAGAAAATTGTGATTGATTTAGACAATACCATTTCAATGACTAAAAATCGAGATTATGCAAATGCCGAGCCGATTATGGAAGTGGTCGAAAAAATCCGTGAATACAAACAAATGGGTTTTGATATTGTGATTTATTCTTCTCGCAATATGAAAACTTATCAAGGCAATATCGGTAAAATTACGGCGAATACGCTGCCGATTATTATTGACTGGCTAAAGCGGCACAATATTCCTTTTGACGAAATTTATATCGGCAAGCCTTGGTGCGGAGAAGATGGTTTTTATGTTGATGACCGTGCCATTCGTCCAAGTGAATTTACACAACTGTCGTATGAAGAAATACAAAAAATCACCAGTGAAGGGCAGGGGGAAACACAATGATTCTCATCAATTCCGCGGCTTTCGGTTCTTCTTCTTTACGCAATGAATTAGGCAATGTGCCGCCTGTGTTTTTGCCTTTGGGCAATAAAAAATTGCTGGTTTATCAGGTTGAATATTTGCGCCGTTTTTTTGATGAGCAGATTGTGGTTTCTTTGCCACAATCTTATCAACTCTCCATAATGGAGAAAAAACTGTTGGATAGATTGCAAGTATCCATTTGTCCCGTGCCTGATGGTTTAAAGTTAGGTGCGGCTATTTTGTATGTTTTGAATACAATAGAAGAGTTTTCTGTTTCAGAGCCTCTGCGAATGTTGCACGGTGATACTTTACTGACAACTTATCAGCCCAATCCAAATGCTTTGGGTTTGGGTAAGACAGTTTATGATTATCACTGGGAAAATGAAGCCAATACACAAGGTAAAGTCTGGTGTGGTTATTTTTCTTTTGAAATGCCGCGTTTATTGATTGCAAATTTAGCACGCACACAAGGCGATTTTGTGCAAAGCGTTCGGCAATATCATCAAAAAAATCCTTTGGACTTAATTGATTGTGAAGACTGGTTTGACTTTGGTCATATCAATACCTATTTTCGTTCGCGGGCTATGGTGACCACGCAACGTTCTTTTAATGAATTGAACATTGCCGATGGTGTGGTAGAAAAGCAATCTGTGCAAAACCGCAAAATCGAAGCTGAAGGAAACTGGTTTTTCAAGCTGCCTGAACATTTAAAAATTTACATTCCGCAGTTAATCAGTTGGGAGCATACGCCAGAAAAAAGCTGTTATTGTTTAGAATACTTAAATTGTATGCCCGTAAACGAGCTCTTTGTGCATGGACGTAAAATTAAATCGTTTTGGTTGCATTTGTGTACTTTGTTGGCAGATTTTATGGGCAAAACAAGGCAAGTGGTATTAAGTGATGACGAAAACAAGTGCATTGTTGCGGACGCACAAAAACTTTATCACGATAAAACCATTAGTCGTTTAACACAGTATGCCGAAACAACAGGGCTATTGTTAGATGCACCTGTCAAATATGCAGGCAAAGATTTAGGTTCGATTATGCATATTGCTCATGATTGTATCCAACGCACACAACAGTTACCCATTATTTCTTGCTATTTGCACGGTGATTTGTGTTTTTCGAATATTTTGTATGATTCGCGTAGCGACAATATTAAAGTAATTGACCCACGCGGCATTAATGCTGATAATGAATTAACCTTATTAGGTGACCAAAAGTATGATTTGGCCAAATTGTGTCATTCTATGGTTGGTTTATACGATTTTATTATTGCCGACAATTTTGAATTGCTTGAAGATGACGAAGTAGGTGTAGTGTTAAGTTTTGATTGTGATGATTCGGTTTTGGCATTAGCAGATATTTTTTGGCAAACACCATTTATTCCCAAACTAAGCAATCGTGCTATTTTGCCACTTACCATTTTGTTGTTTTTATCCATGTTGCCATTGCACAGCGATAAACCTTTACGACAAAAAGCAATGCTCGCCAATGCATTAAGGCTTTATGCGATGATGAAATAATGGCTTTGTCTTGAGTACAGCCAAAATGTTTTGGCTGTCTGAAGGATTTTTGTAAGTTAAGAAAGGTATTGCAATGAGTTTGATTTGTGAAATAAGGTCTGATATTGTCGGGGGGAGGGATTACTTCTTCTCATCTAAACAAAGCAAGTTCTGTTGTGCGTACAACATTATTTTGCTCTAATAAAGGAGCAAAATAATGGCGAAATATAAATTTGTGATGACAGAGGAAATTTGTCTTTTATTACAACAGGAAGGATTGTTGTTTTGTCGAGGATTGGAACAGGATTCTGGTAAAACCCACTTAATGGGTAAGGATGTACTCTTTTCTGAGCTTTCATCTTTTTATAACACTGCCTACAGAAAAGGAAATGTTGTATATCCTATGGGAGCATACTCTTATTCTTCTGTGCAATTTCCTTTGGATATTAGAGTAGGCAATTATTGTTCTATTGCAGGAAATATTCATTTTCGTGGCTGGGAACATCCGATTACTGCTTTTACTACTAACCATATTGCTTATGATGCGATAACACTCAATCTAATGCACACTCAATTAGTTAAGAATTCGACTAATTTGAAACCTAAAAGAGCCAAATTTCATATGGGTGATGATGTGTGGATTGCAAATGATGTTTTACTACCTCGGCATATTACAATCGGAACAGGAGCGATTATTGCTGCTCGTGCGAATGTAACCAAAGATGTTCCGCCGTATGCCATTGTTGGCGGTAATCCTGCAAAAATTATCAAATATCGTTTTGAAGAAAAAATTATTGAAAAACTATTAGCAACAGGTTGGACGGAATACGATATTGCCCCAATGGAAATTCGTGGTGATATTCCTGTGGAGAACTTTATTGAAGAGTTTTATAACTACCGTGATAAGGGATTGATTAAACCGATTGTGTTGAAAAACTTAAAAGAAGTTTTGGATAAACACGGTATTGTTTATGAGCGGGTATAGAATGCAAAAAGGGTTTCAGGTTGCCTGAATATGCACATAACTTTGTTAAAATTCCTTGTAATAAATTGTTTTATAAAGATTTTGATATGCTAAAAACTTTTCTTTGATTTTGTCAAGGTTTTATTCCATTGAGTGCATTTTTTCAAAGGAAAATTTAAGTAGCATAGTATAATGTTTGTGAATTCTCTAAATTTTTAATAAATGGGGACAAAGAAATGCTGAAATTAGGAAACATAACCATAGATAATACCCAACCCTTTGTTTTATTCGGTGGGGTGAATGTTTTGGAAGATTTGGATTCCACGCTTTTTGCGTGTGAAAAATATGTCAAAACCACGCAAAAGTTGGGCATTCCTTATGTGTTCAAAGCGTCTTTTGATAAGGCAAATCGCTCGTCTATTCATTCTTATCGTGGCGTGGGTTTGGAAGAAGGATTGCGGATTTTTCGTAAAGTTAAAGAAACCTTTGGCGTGCCTGTGATTACCGATGTGCATGAACCCTATCAGTGTGAGCCTGTGGCAGAAGTGTGTGATGTGTTGCAACTGCCTGCATTTTTGGCTCGCCAAACCGATTTGGTGGTGGCTATGGCAAAAACTGGGCGGGTGATTAACATTAAAAAACCGCAGTTTTTAAGCCCGACGCAGATGAAAAATATTGTTGAAAAATTTGCGGAAGCGGGCAACACGCAACTGATGTTGTGCGAACGCGGTAGCAATTTTGGTTACGACAATTTGGTGGTGGATATGTTGGGTTTTGGCGTGATGAAGAAAACCTGCAACAATATTCCGCTGATTTTTGATGTAACCCATTCTTTACAAACAAGAGATTCAGGTTCCGCCGCGTCAGGCGGCAGACGAAGTCAAGTGGTGGATTTAGCCCAAGCAGGTATGGCAGTGGGCTTGGCAGGGCTGTTTTTAGAAGCCCACGAGAATCCTGATAAAGCCAAATGCGATGGCCCATCGGCACTGCCACTTAATTTATTAGAACCCTTTTTGCAACGCGTCAAAGCAGTTGATGATTTGGTAAAATCGTTTGCACCATTGAATGTGGAATAGGTTTTCAGGCAGCCTGAAAGATAAAAAAGACTTGTTTGAACAGGTCTTTTTTTATAGTCATTCCATTTCAAAACTAATCAGCGTTGGTTCGCCTTGCCGTATTCCCTATACTGTCGCAGGCAAAGCCGCCTTGGTTATTCCTGAACTGAAACAACTATATTTCAAAAACGATATACAAGGACATTCAGGCAGGTGCAAACATAGTGATACAATACGTCCATATTTTTATTTTCATCGCACTATGGCAACGCAACGCATTTTATTGAACATTCGTTATCTTGGACACGCTTTTTGTGGCTGGCAGAATCAGCCGAATGGTTTGCCGACTGTTCAGGCAGCCCTTGAAAATGCGGTGGCACAGATTGCGGGGCACAGTGTGGAAGTGCTTGCCGCTGGGCGGACGGATAGGGGCGTGCATGCTTTAAATTTGACTGCCCATTTTGACACTACTGCACGCCGACCGCTTCATGCGTGGGTAGCGGGGGTGAATAGTCATTTACCCGAACAGATTGCGGTGTTGTCTGCCCAAGAAGTGCCGCCTGATTTTCACGCACGCTTTAACGCCTGCCGCCGCGAATATCGTTATGTATTAAGCAATTCCCCTGTGCGACCTGTTATTTTAAAAGGCTTGGTGGGTTGGACATTTGTGCCGTTGTCGGTGGAAAAAATGCAAACAGCCGCTCAACTTTTATTGGGCGAGCAAGATTTTTCGTCTTTTCGGTCAAGCGAATGTCAGGCAAAAACGCCTATAAAAACAATGTATTCCGCCCACATTTTTCATCAAAACGATTTTATTTGTTTTGATTTTGCTGCGTCTGGATTTTTGCATCATCAAGTGCGTAATATGGTGGGTGCCTTGATATATGTGGGCAATGGCAAATTGTCGCAAGACGATTTTGCACAGATAATCAACGCTCGCAATCGGCAATTTGCACCGCCCACTTTTATGGCAGACGGCTTATATTTAACGGGCGTAGATTATCCGAGTGTGTGGCAAATACAAAAACCGCCTATGCCGAAATGGTTTTTTGGAGAGTAATCAATGGCTTATATTCGTACAAAAATTTGTGGCATAACTTGCGTAGAAGATGCGGTTTGTGTTGCCGAAAATGGTGCGGACGCAATCGGTTTGGTGTTTTTTGCAAAAAGCCCACGCTGTGTGTCGATTGAAACCGCCCAAAAAATAGTAGAAAAATTGCCTGCCTTTGTGAGTGTAGTGGGTTTATTTGTTAATCAATCGGTTGATTTTATTAAAGAAATTATTTCCGCCGTGCCTTTGGATTATCTGCAATTTCACGGCGATGAAACGCCTGAATTTTGCGAGCAATTTAATCGCCCTTACATTAAAGCAATACGCGTGCGTGGCGAAGACGATATTCAGGCAGCCTTAAATTCATACAAATCCGCACGAGCCTTGCTGTTTGACGCATATCACCCAAACACTTACGGCGGTACAGGGGACGCATTCGACTGGTGTATGCTACCTGAAAAAATCAACCACTCATGGATTTTGGCAGGCGGCTTAAACCCTGATAATGTGATTGCTGCCATAAGTCAAACAAACGCTGTTGCGATTGATTTATCATCAGGTGTAGAAAAAGACAAAGGTATTAAAGACCACAATAAAATCAAACAGTTAATGCACAATGTAAAAGGCTTTCAGGCTGCCTGAAAAATTGAAATGGATAAAATGACAAAAATAAGTCATTTAATTATTCCTTTTAAGTTATAATTAAAGCACTATGAAATGCGAAGTTGAATATACGGACGAGTTTAACGACTGGTGGAATGCTTTATCCGAAGACGAGCAAGAAGATGTTTATGCTTCGGTGAGTATGTTGGAAGTTTGGGGAACAAATTTGAAGTTTCCACACAGCACTTCGATTACTTCGTCCAAACACGGCAATATGCGTGAATTGCGTGTTCAAAGTAGTGGTAGACCTCTGCGAGTGTTGTATGCGTTCGACCCACGCCGTTGTGCGATTTTGTTAATCGGCGGTGATAAAACAGGTGATAAGCGTTGGTACGACAAGTTTGTGCCGATTGCCGACCGTTTATACGATGAACATTTGTTGATTTTGGAGCAGGAAGATGGCAAAAAAATTTGATGAATTGCGAGCCAAAATGTCGCCTGAATCGCGTGCCAGAGCGGAAATGAAATTCCAAAAATTGTTGGCAGAAATGCCTTTGCACGAGTTGCGTCAGGCACAGGGTTTGTCGCAAACTGAATTGGCGGAAAGATTGCATATCAATCAGGCTGCGGTATCGAAAATGGAAAGACGCACGGATATGTATATCAGTTCGCTACGCAAAACCATTCAAGCAATGGGCGGTGATTTGGAAATTATCGCTAAATTTCCACACGGTTCAGTCAAAATCAGTCATTTTGCGAACGGTGCAACGGAATAAGCAAACCTGCATCATGCAGGTTTTTTATTTTTCAGGCTGCCTGAAAATCATCTCTTGATATTTTCCCATTCTGCCCACATATTGGTGGGCAGTTTATATTTTATTTTGGCACATACAAAATGAGTAAAGATTTATACGAAACGCTGGGCGTGAGCAAATCGGCGAGTGAAGACGAAATCAAAAAAGCCTACCGCAAATTGGCGATGAAATATCACCCTGACCGCAATCCTGATAATAAGGAAGCCGAAGAAAAATTTAAGGAAATTCAAAAGGCTTACGATGTTTTATCGGACAGTCAAAAACGAGCCCAATACGACCAGTTTGGTGAAGCAGGCATTGACCCGAACCAAATGGGCGGCGGCGGTTTTGGCGGGGGCTTTGGCGGATTTGGCGGCGGCTTTGATTTTGGCGATATTTTCAGCCAAATGTTTGGGGCAGGCGGAGCCGGTCGGCAACAGAATTTTCAGGGAGCCGATTTGCGTTATGATATTCAAATTTCTTTGGAAGAAGCCGCGAATGGCTTGAAAAAGCAAATCAATATTCCATCGCACGAAGAATGTGATGTGTGTCACGGAACGGGTGCGAAAGCAGGCACGAGTGCGGAAACTTGCCCTGATTGTCGTGGCACAGGTACCATTCACATTCAGCAAGCCATTTTTCAGTTAAAACAAACTTGTCCGCGTTGTCGAGGGGAGGGCAAAATCATTAAAGAGCCTTGTGTGAAATGTCGCGGACAGGGCAAACTGAAAACTTCTCGCACGATTGAAATTTCTATCCCGGCGGGCATTGATGACGGTCAAGCCATTCGTTTGTCAGGGCAAGGCGAAATGGGGTCGCACGGTGCTCCTGCGGGCGATTTGTTGGTATATGTTTCGGTTAAACCGCACGATATTTTTGAACGCGACGGACGCGATTTACATTGTGAATTGCCGATTTCCTTTACCGTGGCGGCATTAGGCGGCGAAGTGGAAGTGCCGACATTAAACGGCAGAGCCAAAACAACCATTCCAGCAGGCACGCAA
>JAFWRB010000042.1 GCA_017508845.1 Neisseriaceae bacterium
CCGCGGCGAATGGCCTGTCGACTTCGGGGCGTATTGTGGCTGAAACGGTTGATGCCACAGATTTATTAAGAGAAAACCAAAATGCAGGTTTCAGGCTGCGTGGCGGTTACGGCTCTAACAGTGGGCATTACGGCGGTGTGGCGGTGTATGGACAGTTGGCAGATAAGTCGATTGACGGCATTTTTATGGGCAACTGGACGCACGAAAAAGATTACAAAGGCGGTAAAAATTATGTTGCCGCAGACGGTACGGATACGCTGAAAAACAGTGCTTTGGGCAATCGTTCTTATTTAGCCAAAGTGAATGTACACCCTGTGGAAGATATGACGATTGGCTTAAAACATAGCCGTGAAGAAAATTATGGCGAACGCAATTTGCGTGAAGAGTTTTATTTCGGTACAACCAACGATAGTCCGTATTACAAACACCGTATTCAAGATAATACTAACTTGTATTTTAAGGCGAAAAACGCTGGTATTTTTAGCAATATGGACGCGAATGTGTTTCGTATCAATTCTAAACACAAATTGCAATCGACAACACCGACTACGCCAGAAGTGGAAACAGTGGGCGGCAACCTGAATTTAGCCAGCAAAATCGGCGACAATCATACGCTGAAATATGGTTTGAACTATCGTAGCGAAGACGCTGTGCGAGATAAAGACAGCGAAATCAAACAGCAAAAAGACGATTACAAAGCCTATATCGAAGGCTTGTGGGGTTTGGGTGCGAACCAACAATTCACGCTCACAACAGGTTTGGCGTATGACTATTTCAAAATGAAATCTGCTGGCAATGCTACGCCTGCCATATCAGACGGCAAAGTTAGCCCCAGTGTCGGCTTGATTTGGGACGCAACGGATAATTTGTCGTTTAGCCTAACGCATAACTACGCCACGCGTTCGCCCCGTTTTTACGAAGTGCAATTAGCAGGCAATTCGATTTCATTAGACCCTGACTTAAAAGCCGAACGCTCTCGCAATACAGAAGCGAATGTGAAATGGCAATGGAACGGCTTATCGTTAGACGCAAGTTATTTCTACCAAAAAATCAAAGACTTAACTGTTTATGAAGGCGGCGGTAGAAGTGGCAAACCGATTGGCATTAAATCAGAAGGCAGCCTGAAAAATAAAGGCTACGAAGTGAATTTAGGCTATAAATGGCGTGGCTTGAAATCTCGCATTGGCGTGGCATACAGCAAGCCCGAAATGGACGGCACTACGCTGGATGTGGTGCAACAAGCCATTCCGATTGGCAGACAGTGGGTTACTTCGCTTTCCTACCACTTTGAAAAACCGCATTTGGAAATTGGCTGGCGTGGCAGATACGCCGAAAAATCGTCTTATTTGCCTGCTGCAAGCAATCGTGGCGGTGGCGAGCCAGTGGAACGCACAGGCTACGGCGTGCATGACTTTTTCGCCAACTGGCAACCCACAGGTAAAGACGATTTGAACATCAATTTAAGTGTGGATAACGCCTTTAACAAATACTACCGCTCCCACAGCCAAAGAGCAGGTGCAACCGCCCTGCCTGAACCAGGTCGCGATATTCGTTTAGGCTTATCATATCGCTGGTAAAAGTTTTCAGGCAGCCTGAAACCGTTCAGGCTGCCTGAAAAATGATTTTAAAGAGATAAAAATGAATATTTCCTTTTTACCGCAATGGTTTATATGGGCATTTGCTGCCGCTGTATTTGCGGCTTTAACGGCAATTTTTGCCAAAATGGGCTTAAAAAATATTGATTCTGACTATGCCACTTTTATTCGTACTGTGGTGATTTTATTCGCTTTATCGGCATTTTTATCGTACACAGGCAAATGGCAAAATCCTACGACTTTATCATATAAAAACTGGATTTTTTTGGTGCTGTCGGGTTTGGCAACGGGTGCGTCTTGGTTGGCGTATTTTAAGGCGTTGCAAATCGGCAATGCTACCCAAGTTGCCCCTGTGGATAAATTTAGCGTGGTTTTAACCACTGTGTTTGCGGTTGTTTTTCTTGCTGAACGCCCTACTGCTCGCGAATGGTTGGGCATTGCCTTGATTAGCACAGGTGTTTTGGTGTTGGCTTTACGAAGATAAGTTTATGTTTTACTTGCGTTTTTTAATTCCGCTTACCTTATTTTTAGCATGCCTATCGCTGTTTGTCGGCGTGGGAAAGGTCAGTGTCGCAGGCTTAATTTCAGGCAGCGACACCGACTGGTTATTGCTGATAGAAAGCCGCATTCCACGCTTAATTGCGATTTGCATTTCTGGTGCGTGTTTGAGTGTGTGTGGTTTGGTGATGCAATGTTTAAGTCGCAATCGCTTTGTATCGCCCACTACCGCAGGCTTGGAAGATTCGGTACGATTAGGCGTTTTATTGGCAATTATCTTTTTTGCGTCTTCGTCTAATTTAATTCAGGTAGCCGTTGCCACAATGACAACCTTTGCTGGTGCGTTAATTTTTGCTGTTATTTTACGCACCATTAAACATCGTGATGCGGTATTTATTCCATTAGTGGGTATGATGTTTGGCAATATTATTAACGCTTTTACGGTTTTTTTTGCTTTGCAATTTGATTTATTACAAAATATTCAATCGTGGTTACAGGGTGATTTTTCAGGTGTTTTATCAGGACGCTATGAAACACTTTATATTGGTATTCCTGCCTTAATTCTAATTTATTTTTATGCTAAAAAATTTATATTAGTTGGTTTAGGCGAATCTTTTGCCGTGAATTTAGGATTAAATTACAAACGCACGGTTTTATTAGGTTTAATCTGCGTTTCAATGTCCACAGCAAGTGTGGTTGCCACAGTTGGAGCCATTCCATTTTTAGGTTTAATTGTGCCCAATATTGTTGCCTTATATATTGGCGATAATCTAAAAAAACATTACCACATACCGCAATTATTGGCATATTAGCTGTATTGGTGTGTGATATTTTTGCTCGTTTAATAATTTATCCGTATGAAGTATCGGTTAGTTTAATTATGGGCATAGTGGGCAGTGTTTTATTTTTAACATTACTAATCAAAAGGTATCATTATGTATAAAAAGCACGCCATACAATTAAGTATTTTATTTATTTTAACGCTATTATCCATATTATTTTATTTTTTATGGAATAATTTATCGTTTATTCCATTTATTGTAGAAATGCGATTAAAAACCTTATCCGCAATTATATTAAGCGGCACAGCGTTAGGCGTTGCCACTTTATTATTTCACGCTGTGGCAAATAACCGCATAATAACGCCATCATCATTGGGTTTGGAATTTTTATATGTATTGGTTAAAACTTTTATCGTTTTTATATTTGGCAGTGCATTTTTATTACAAACTAACACCATAATTCAATTTATTTCAGGCTGCCTTATATTAGTTGGTTTTGCCTTATTGTTATATCGTTTGTTCTTAAAAGAAGAACGCAAAAATATATTCTTTTTATTATTAGTGGGTATGATTTGTACTTCTCTGTTTATGACACTCAATTCTTTTTTGGCAATTATAATGGATCCAACTGAATTTCAAGTTGCCCAAGATATTGGTTTTGCGTCATTTAATAAAGTGGATAGTAAAGTGTTAAAAATTGCTGCTTTAATTATTATTCCATTGTCAATTTATGCTTTTACACTTTCCAAAAAATTAGATGTTTTAACATTGGGAAAAGATTGTGCCATAAATTTAGGAATTAATTATAGCAAACTGTGTAAAATTGCTTTAATTATCACCGCAATTTTAATCGCGTCTTCCACAATGTTATCAGGTCCTATGTTCTTTTTTGGTTTATTGATTTTAAATTTATTATTGCAATTTGTGCCAACTTTCCGTCATCAAATTTTATTTCCAGCCATTATTTGTATGAGTATTTTAATTTTAACTATTGGGCAAAGCATTGTTTTTCACGCCTTAAATTTTAAAACAGAATTATCAGTTATTATTAACTTTATTGGCGGTGTGTATTTCTTTTATTTAATCTTAAAGGTAAATCAAAAATGGCAATTCAATTAAACAATATTTGCAAGAAATATGGCAACCAAACCATTATTGATAATATCACTTTAACGCTTGAAAAAGGCAAAATAATTTCTTTTATTGGTGCAAATGGTGCAGGTAAATCAACTTTATTAAATATTATGAGCCGACTATTAAAAGCCGATAGCGGTGAAATTTATTTAGACGGCACAGCATTAAATAACCTAAAAAGCGAAGATATTGCTAAAAAATTATCTATCTTAAAGCAAAATAATTATGTTGGATTAAAACTAACCGTTGCGGAATTAGTTGCATTTGGACGATTTCCATATTCAGCAGGAAACCTGAAAATGGAAGATAAAAAAATAATTGATGAAGCGATTGAATATTTAGACTTGCAAAAATTACGCAACCATTATATTAACGAATTATCAGGCGGACAAAAACAAAGAGCGTTTATTGCAATGATTTTAGCACAAGACACCAATTATATTTTATTAGATGAACCGCTGAATAATTTAGATATGAAACATTCATTGCAAATAATGCAGGTTCTGCATAAATTATGTATTGAAAAAAACAAAACCATTATTTTGGTCATTCACGATATTAACTTTGCTTCGGTTTATTCTGATGAAATATTTGCATTAAAAAACGGACGCTTAATTTTTTCAGGCAGACCTAAAAAATTGATGAATAGCGAAACGCTCAATCAAATTTTTGATTTTAATATTCCAGTTTATGATATAGACCAACATAAATTAGGTTTATATTTTATTGCCAACAAATAAACAAGGAAATGTAATGGGATTATTAAGAGATTTTTTTAATCAATGCCGCAAGCCGCAAGGATTTTTGGGGAAAATTATGTTAAGCGGTATGAGCATAGTACACGCAAGTGTTGCCGACTGGGCAATGTCTTTATTAGACATTCCAGAACCCAAAGAAATTGTGGATATTGGTTGTGGCAATGGACGCGATATTCGAGAATTAGCAAAAAAATACGCTAATTCATGTGTTACAGGCATTGATTATTCCGCCTTATCGGTTCAAAAATCGCAAAAAACCAATAAAGCACTGATTGCCGCAGGCAGGTGTTCAATAGAAGAATGTGATGTTTATAACTTGCAACTGCCAACAAATAAATTCGATTTAGCCACAGCGTTTGAAACTATCTATTTTTGGCCAGAATTGGTGCATTGTTTTTCCCAAGTGCGAAATATTTTGAAACCCAATGGCAAATTTATGATTGTTCTTGAATCAGACGGACAGGATAAATTAACCCAATGGTTTCAGGCACGAATAGACGGAATGAATACTTACCAAATTGATGAATTAAAACAGGCATTAAAAGAAGCGGGATTTTCATCGGTTCAGGCAAATCAACATCATAAACGACCGTGGTTTATGTTGTTGGCAAGCAAATAACTGTATTTCTTCAACTTAATTTGAAGCGTTTTTTATATTTTTTTAACTAAATAGGAGTTCATTATGAACAAATTATTATCAGCGTTAATGCTGTCTTTTTCTTTAAGCGTAGCAACTGCTGCACCTGTGCAATTAGAAAGCCCTGCGGGTAAAATCACCGTGCAGGATAATGTGAATAAAATTGCGGTATTGGATTTTGCCGCTTTGGATACACTCAATACATTGGAAGGCGGCAATAAAGTAATTGGTTTGCCTTTGGCGGCAACCGTGCCTGATAGTTTAAAATCATTTAAAAATAATAAAATGATTGATTTCGGCACAGTCAAAGAAGTTAATTTAGAAAAATTAGCCACTTCAAAACCGCAATTAGTCGTTATTGGCGGACGCTTGGCACAACAAGCCGATACCATAAAACAAATTGCTCCAACTTATCAATTTTCTTTGGATTAAAATAATTACTGGCAATCGTTCAAACAACAAACAATGAATATTGCTAAATTAACCAACAAAACGCAATTAGCAGAACAAAAACTTTCGGCATTAGAAAGTAAAATTGCTCATACCGCTAATAAGGCACGCGGCAAAACTGCTTTAATTATTTTGGTGAATAATGGCAAAATGGCGGCATTTGGTTCTCAATCGCGTTTTGGCATTATTCACGATAATTTAGGTTTTACGCCGATTGACGCAAGCATTAAAGTTGGCACGCACGGACAGGGCATTTCGCACGAATTTATTGCCGAAAAAAATCCTGACTATTTATTCGTTATCGACCGAGCCGCCGCCATTAGCGACAAAACAGGACAAGCCCAACAAACGCTGAATAACGATATTATCAAACAAAGCAAGGCGTTCAAAAACGGCAATATTGTTTATTTGAACGCTCGTAACTGGTATTTAATGAATGGCGGTTTAACTGCTATGGACGAAATGATTGATGAAGTGGCAAAATCAATTAAATAAAAAGTTTTCAGGCTGCCTGAAAACAATAAAAACACTGCTTACTTGTTCATTTTAAGCAGTGTTTTTATTTTGTTGAATTATCCTGCAATGCTTTGCAGATAATTGTTTAAGCCGATTTCTTCAATCAGCGATTGTTGTGTTTCTAACTCATCTGCATATTCTTCGCTGTGGTGCAGAAATGTTTGCAAAATATCGCGAGAAACAAAGTCTTTGGCTTGACTGCACGCTGCTATGCCTTTGCGAAATGAGATGATACGACGGTTTTCTAAATCCAAATCACAGGCAAGCATTTCTGTCACGCTTTTGCCGATTTTCAGGTTGCCTAAATTCTGTAAATCGGGCGTGTTTTCTAACAGAAGCAAGCGTTCGGACAAACGGTCGCATTCTTTCATACACGCAATCGAGCGTTTATAGGCTTTTTTACCTAACTCACAAAAACCTTGATAATTCAATATCTTGGCATGCATAAAATATTGATTGATGGCAATCAGGCTCAACGCCACGCCTTGATTGAGTGCGGCGATTGCTTGGGGTTCTGCATTCATCGCACGCTCCTATTGCATAAGTTGTAAGTAATTTTGCAATCCCATAGCGTCAATCAATCGCAACTGTTGTTCTAACCAGTGGGCATGGTCTTCTTCGGTGTCTTTTAATTGTGCCAAAAGCAAATCACGCGAAACAAAATCGCAGGCTTTTTCACACAGTACTATGCCTTGTTTTAAGGCATCTCGCACCGAAAGTTCGATATTCAAATCAGATTGCAACATTTCTGACACGGTTTTACCCACATTCAAGGCTTCTGGTGTCATATTAGGCGTGCCGCCTAACATTAAAATGCGGCTGATGAGTGCGTCTGCATGCTGCGTTTCTTCCGCCATTTCGTGGTCTAAATGCTCGAACAACTTGTTGTAGCCCCATTCGCGATACATTCGCGAATGAATAAAATACTGGTCGCGAGCCATTAACTCGCCTGCCAAAAGTTTGTTCAAATAATCAATCACTTTTTTGTCGCCGTTCATGGTTTGTACTCCGTTTAATTAAAGAAAGGGCGGACACACCGCCGTTATGGTGCTTGATAACAATAATATAAAATTATGTTATAAAACAGTAAGTTGTTGTTATAGTCGATTTAGAGCAAAAGCCAACAAGGCGGTTCTTTGCAGACAGTATAAATAATACGGCAAGAAGAACCAACGCTGATGGATTTTGCTATCAATCGACTATAAATAATATTTTTTCAGGCAGCCTGCGGTAATGGACTAACGCAATGCGTTTTTTGAGCGTGGCAATGCACGCTTTTGACCTCGTCCATACAACAACCACAACATTTGCCTGCCTTTAATGTATCTTGAATATCCTGCACAGTTGCCCCTTGTGCCGAACATTGACGAATTTCATCTTCGGTTACGCCGTAACATAAACAAATATACATTGTCTATCTCCTATAAAAAATAATGAAATATCAAAGAGAAAAATCATTATTGATAGCGAATTTCATTTTTATTATAACATACAAATAAAAATAATTCTTATTTATTTCAGGCTGCCTGAAAGCCATTATTTGAACAAGCACACGCCGCTACACGGCTTGCATAGAAATAAAAAATAATATTATAAATCAATATACTAACCATTATTTCGCAAATGATAATAATTTCTATTTGATTTTTATTATCATTTGCGATATGATACGCACACTTTAACAATACACAGGAGATAGACACATGCAAGATAGGTTAAATGCTTTATCGAATGTGCTGCGGCATATTCATCAACATTCGCAACAAATGATGATTGCCATTTATCAAAACGGCGAGCCGCAAGTGGTTTCGGCTAATTTTGTGGTACTCAATCATTGTTATTACGCGGCTTTGCCGATGAAATATGCGCGTGCGTGGCAAAATGCTCCGCAAGTGGCAGTGTTGTTGTTAGAAACGCCTGCTTTTAATCCGCAATATTCGCAGTTAAGTTGGGTTGCAATGGCTCGCATTGTGGCTCGCTCTGAAAACCGTTATCCATATTTGCGTGTGGCTTTGCAAGAACAGTTTAACAGTGCCTGCTTTGTGTGCGAATTACGCCCACAACAAGGACGCGTGGTGTGTGCGTCAGGTCAAACGCACGACATTGACGCACAGGATTTGTGGTCGATTGCTCAACAAGAAATGGCTGCATAAGTTTTGAGTGGTTTGTGTTCCTTTAATTTGCTCCCCCTTTTGGGGGATTTTTTTCTTTCAGGCTGCCTGAAAATTTATTTTTATCAATAGTAATTATCAACAAAAATATCGTATAAAACATAACTATATGTTTTTTATTATTATTTTGTTCTTGATTTTTTGTATCTATTTATTAGATAATAATTATTCTCATTATATATTATTTTCTTGGAGATTATTTTGATGAAACAACACACACCATTTCGCTATGCGATTTTGCCGTTGGTTTTAATAAAAATAGCGTTTCAGGCAGCCTAAATAGTGTGTTTTAACTTCATTAAAACTTCGGTTTGTTTGCTTTGTTGTATCAAGCAAACCTTGTTCTTGAAAAATTTTTGGATTTTTTTAACCGTTCATTAGAGGTAATCATCTATGAAAAAATTCCTTGTTTTAACCCTGTGTGCTTTGGCTTTATCTGCTTGTGCCACGCAAAGCCAACCCGAACCCGAAGTCAAACCACAACCGCCACAACACCAACATGCGACAAGCGGACAAGGGCGTATGCGAAATATGACCCCCGAAGAGCGGCAGGAATTTCGCAAACGAATGCACGCCGCAATGGAAAAAATGACCCCCGAAGAACGAGCAAAATTCCGTGAAGGTATGCACAGGAGCATGCATGGCGAGGGACATCATCACGATGGCGGACATAACCATGCCAATGGGCAAGCAGAGGGTCATGAACACCAGTGCCAGCACGAACATGGCAACGCTTCACAGCAAAAAGCCGTTGTGAAAAAAGGCAAAAAAGCCGTTAAAAAGGCGAAAAAATAATGGCGATTTCGCAAAAATGCGTTATAAATCTTTAACTTAACTTGATAGAAAGGTTTTTCACTATGTTGAAAACAAAATTGTGGGCTTTTGCCCTTGTTTTAGGCAGCCCATTCGCTTATGCCGCCGATTGCTCTTTTGACTTAAAAGGCACAGACGCAATGACTTACACAGACGCAGCAGGCAAACCTGTTGCCGAAATCGTTGTCCCTGCTTCTTGCACGGATTTTACAATTAACTTGGAACACACAGGCAAAATGCCCAAAGCAGGTATGGGACACAATGTGGTTATTGCCAAATCGTCCGATGTGAAAGCCATTTCAGCCGCTGGCGTTAAAGCAGGCGTTAAAGGCGATTATCTGCCCGCAGGCGACAAAAGAGTTGTGGCTGCAAGCAAAATGGTTGGCGGCGGCGAAAAAACTTCGGCAAAAGTGTCTGTGGCAGCCATTAAAGCAGGCGGCTACGACTTCTTCTGCTCTTTTCCAGGACACGAAGTGAAAATGCACGGCAAATTAACGGTTAAATAAACCACACTTTTTGCGTGATAAAAAATCAGACAAGCTGTGCGTTGTCTGATTTTTTATTGTTCGTTCAACCTTTTCAGGCAGCCTGAAAGTGTTTTTTTCTCATCTTTCTCATCAGGCACACAGGACACGAATTCGTGTTTGTTGTTTTTTTGTGAGCCATTCCAAATCAAATATTAAAAATAATTGATACTCATTCTTATTTATAATATAATTGCAAACTATTATCAATAAGAATATTGCATTGTGCAATGGTGATTTTAATTATTTTATAAGGATTTCAAGCAGATGAAAAACGCGAAACTCTCCGCAATAACTCTTTCTTTAATAAGCATTTTTTCTACCGCAGCGTATGCGGAAAATGAACAACAAATCGCAGGTCGTGTGGCTTTGTCTGATGACAATCACGCTCAAATAGCGGCAGAAAATGTGCGGAAAATCAATGGAATAGAGAGTTCAGGCAGCCTGAATGTGCCGACTGATTTGCAAATCAATCAATCGTATGATTTGAAGAATAATTCGCAATTTTTATTGCCTGCGTCAAATCAGGCGAATACGGTTGATTGGCAAATTGATAATTCATATGCTTTGGAAAATAACCATTTTTCAGGCAGCCTGAATAATATTTTTCAGCAAGATAAAGAAACCGTTTTATGGGCAGAAAATACGGTTAATGATACAAAAACAGATGCGGTTTCAGGCAGTCTGAATAATGAAGAAAATCAAGACACTATTGCACCCGTAGCGGCAACCGCAAGTTCAGGCGATGCAACCCAAATCGAAGATATTACCGTTCAAGCACGCCGCACGATTAAACCTGCCGAACGCTATCAAAACACCATCAGCCGCAAACAAATTGAGATGAAAAGTCAAGGTAATGGTGATATTGGTTCAATGTTGCGGTCAATGCCGAATGTTCAGTTTGATAATTCATACCGCCAAAGCACTACACCAGGTGAAATTGAACCTGCCAAAATTTCTATTTCAGGGGCTCAGCCTTATCAAAATTTAATTACAGTTGATGGTTTGAATATTGTTTCTAAAATCGACCCTGCGGCGGCAGGTGGCAATCAGTGGAACTCCTTGCCCGGTCAAACGCAGAATATGAATATTGATGTGGATTTATTAGACAAAATTACAGTTATGGATTCTGCCATTTCTGCGGAATATGGCGGATTTTCGGGCGGTGTGGTGGAAACCGAGTTACGCCGTCCGAATGTACCTTTGGGTTTTAAAATTTCACGCAAATATACCAATGGCAATGTAGATAAGGGTTTTCCCAAGAGTTTAACCAAATATCATATTTATGGTGATGAAGAAGACCGTTTGGCGTTTTTAAATTCATACGACAAAAACAAGCAGCCTGAATTTAAAAAATATGTTACCCAAATTACACCAGAGGCCATTCTTAACGACAATTGGGGAGTAATTGGCTCGTTTAATTTAACCGAAAGTATTATCCCTTTGCGTATGCACGATGATACTTATAAAGACTCTGCTTGGAGTTCGCCGATTGACCCTGACAGTTCCGCAACCGAAAAGAAAAAACAAAAACGGCAAAATTTAAATGCCATGCTCAAAGCCTATTATGACCCAACGGAAAATTTAGGCTTTGAATTAAGTTATATTTATGCACCCAATTACAGTCGTGAATATTTGGTGGGCAGTAAGAACGGTGATTTTTATGACAACAAACACGGCGGACATACGCTGAATTTTAAAACCAAGTGGAATAATGATTGGGGTAAATTAACCAATATTTTTGGTGTGCAACAATCCAAAGATGAAGTAGAAGCCAGCGGTTATGATTCCGTGAAATATTGGAGTACTTCGGATTCTAAATTCTGGTCAAACTGGGCTTCATGGGTGCGTGAAGGTGGCACGGCTCCCAGCAAACAAGATGTTTTAACCATTAGCAATAAAATCAAACAAGAATTTAAGCCATTTAAATGGGGCAACACCGAACATGCTATTAAAGTGGGCGGTGAGTTGCAATACAACAAAGCCCAATTTGGCTATACACGCAACTTTTTATTGGGTGTGAAAAGTTCTCGTGCCATGACCCAAGCACAACAAGAATTGTGTAAAAAAACCGATATGGCTTGGTGCGACCCTGCATTGGTGTATGACCCACGCAATTTTGATGAATTTGATGATGATAAAGTTAAAAAAATGACTTGGTTTAATCCCATTAAGGGAGAAAATCAAGAATTGCAATATTGGCCATACGGTCAATATTTCAAATCCATTTCATCTTATCGTGCCGATGACAGAATTAAAGTCAATGACAAACAAATCGCATTGTTTTTAGAAGATAACATTACCCTACCACTGGGGGAAGATAAAAAATACGGCGAATTAACCGTGCGTCCTGGTGTGCGGTGGGACTATAACAGTTATGTTTCCAAACATTCGATTGCACCACGCCTTTTCACCGATTACGCTTTTCCTTGGAGCGGTGAAGATAAATCATTCAGCACACATATTTCAGGTGGCTACAACCGTTATTACGGCAGCAATTTTTACTCATATGCACTCAATGACGGTAAAAACGCGATGAGTGTCAGCGTTAATCGAAACAGCCCTGATATTACATGGGACAGTCTATTGGCAGAAAATCGGGAATGTGCACCGTATGAGCGACAAAGAGACCCTGCAACAGGCAAATGGGTGTATTGGCATTACAAAAACGGCAAACGCGTGGAAGGTCAAGACACCAACTGCGTGGAACACTCGAAAAACACCACTCGTTTTGACAAATTAAAAATGCCGTATGCCGATGAGTTTATGTTCGGCATTAGCCAAGATTTAGGTCCTGTAACCACAGCATTAAAATATATTCGCCGCAATGGTCGAGATGAAGTAATTCGTGCATACAGCGATGAATATGGTCCAGACGGTCAAAAACGCGGTCCATTAGCAGGATATAGCGACACTTATTACACCAATGCAGGTAAATCCACAAGCGATATTGTGTTGTTATACGCAAGAAACACGCGTCCGTTAATGTTAGGCAAAGTGAAAAATAATTTCTCTTTGGCATTGGATTGGACAAATACCAAACGCAATAAGGCAGACTACAATTCATATTATCGTGGTTCAGATTACGAAAGCCCATTCATTGTTTATGAAGGTGAGTTGATACACCAATCGCAAAAACCTGCGGATAACTTTACCAAGCCTTATACCCTGAAATTAGAAGCCAACCACGAATGGCAAATGTTAGGCGGTACTTGGAGAATCAATAACTTATTTAACTTTCAATCAGGTTACAAAAAAGCGGTTACCAGTACCAAATGGGATAAAACAGGACGAGAATTTGGTTTACCACAAGACAAGGTGCCTGTGTATGAAATTACCCGTATTCCCAGTTCATTTACTTGGGACGCTAAATTTGGAGCGGAATATGCGGTATATAAAAAGAACAAATTGTTCTTTAATGTCGATGTCTTTAATGTAACCAATAAACGCAATGTAACTACGGCAAGTGTGAATACCAATACCAATAGCGTTACCGAAACTTATGGTACAGGTCGTCAATTTTGGTTTGAATTGGGATATAGATATTATTAAAAACACTTTTCAGGCTGCCTGAAAGATTTTCAGGCAGCCTGAACGCATTTTTGCTAATCCTTTTCATAAAACATAGCAAACACAAAGCGAGATTTGCTGGGTGTTTGTTGTTTTTTATCAGCATTCAAAACAAAACACTAAAAATAATTGATATTCATTCTTATTTATAATATAATTGCAAACTATTATCAATAAGCATACTGCATTGTGCAATGGTGATTGTAATTGTTTTATAAGGATTTCAAGCAGATGAAAAACGCGAAATTCTCCGCAATAACCCTTTCTTTAATAAGCATTTTTTCTACCGCAGCGTATGCGGAAAATGAACAACAAACCGTAAGCCGTGTGGCTTTGTCTGATGACAATCACACTCAAATGGCGGCGGAAAATGTGAGAAAAATCAATACAGAAATGCTTTCAGGCAACCTGAATAATGTGGATTTATCATCGTTCAATATTGAACAGTCGTATGATTTGAATAATCACGCTGTTTTATTAGCCGAAAATACGGTTACAGAAACCGCCACAGACACACAACCCCCTGCACGGGAAGTGCTTTCAGGCAGCCTGAAAAACAATCAAAATCAGCCGACAGAGTTAGAAACGATTGTGGTTGAAGCCACAAAAACACCTGTGGGCAATATGAAATATGCGGGTTCTGTGGGTGTTTTAACGCCGCA
>JAFWRB010000043.1 GCA_017508845.1 Neisseriaceae bacterium
TATGCACTGGGAACATCGGCACTTTCACCGCAAACGACATAAAGAATGCGATGAATAATAAAATTTGCGTGTTTTTGTCAATTTTGGCAATGTTTTGCATATCAATAATTTCAAAACTGCCTGCCACACGAGAAAGGTAAATCAAGGCAACCAACATTAAAAGCGAGCCTAACAGCGTATATAAGAAGAACTTAATAGACGCATAAACTCTGCGGGGTCCGCCCCAAACGCCGATGATGAGATACATCGGAATTAACATGGCTTCAAAGAATACATAGAACAAAATTGCGTCTAATGATGCAAACGCACCGTTGATGGTGCCTGACATAATCAGGAACGCTGCCATGTATTGTGCTACTCGTTGTTGAATGACTTTCCAGCCAGTCATCACCACAAGCAATGTGGTGAAGCTGTTTAAAATCACAAACAACACCGACAAACCATCAACACCCAAGTGATAGTTGAGTTTCAACACGGGAATCCATTGATGAAATTCGGTAAATTGCATACCGCCGTTTAAGCGGTCAAAACCTGTGTAAAGCGGTATGGTAACCAGAAAGCCTAATAATGCACCGATGAGTGCCAACCAGCGAGCGGCAGGTGCGTTTTTATCGCTTCCTGTTGCCAAAACGACAACCCCTGCAATGACGGGTATCCAAATCGCCAAACTTAATAAATGTGTATCAAATATGCTCATTCTTGTTTATCCGTTCATTACATAAGGTTCAAAGTTTGTTTGATTAAGTCCCAGAACCATAAGGTTAAAAGCACTAATAAACCAAACACCATCACAGTTGCGTAGGTATAAACGAAACCTGTTTGCATACGGCGAACAACACTCGCAAAGAAACCCACGACTTTTGCCGCACCATTCACAAAGAAGGTGTCGATAATGGCAACATCGCCTACTTTCCAGAAGAATTGTCCTAACTTTCTTGCACCTACGGCAAATGTGCCGTAGTAGATTTCGTCCAACCAGTATTTTTTATCCAACATAATGTATAAGGGTTTCAGGCTGCCTGCAATTTTTTCAGGTAACGCTGGGGCTTTCATATACATAAACCACGCAGCAACCACACCTGCCAAACTTAACCAGAATGGTAAAGCCGTAAAGCCGTGCATCACCATATTAACTGCACCGTGAAAATGCTCTTTCATGTGGTGCATCACACCGTGATTTTCGGAAATATGAATCGCACCGTCAAAGAAACCGCCGTATAACAAAGGTTGAATGGTTAAGAAACCCACAATCACAGACGGCACGGCAAGTGCAACCAAAGGCAACCACACAACCCAAGGACTTTCGTGCGGATTGTCGTTTTTGCCCAAACCGTGATGCTCGTGTGAATCATGTTCATCGTGGTGTTCGGGCAATTCACGCCATTTTTCTTTGCCGTGAAACACCAAGAAATACAGACGGAATGAATAGAATGCGGTAACAAACACGCTAATCACAGAAACCCAATATGCAATCGGTGCGGCTGGCAAGGTCGAAAAACTAATCGCTTCAATAATGGAATCTTTGGAATAGAAACCAGAGAAGAACGGTGTGCCAATCAATGCCAAGTTACCGATTAACAATGTAATCCAAGTAATCGGCATATATTTTTTCAGGTTGCCCATATGACGCATATCTTGGTCGTGGTGCATACCGATAATCACCGAACCTGCTGCCAAGAACAATAAGGCTTTGAAAAAGGCGTGGGTCATCACATGGAATACGGCAACCGAATAAGCCGAAACGCCCAATGCCATTGTCATATAACCTAATTGCGATAAGGTTGAATAGGCAATAACGCGTTTAATATCGTGTTGCACCATACCCAAAAAGCCCATAAACAAGGCGGTAATCGCACCGATAATCAGCACAAAATTCAGAGCCACATCAGACATTTCATACAATGGCGACATACGAGATACCATAAAGATACCTGCGGTAACCATAGTGGCAGCATGGATTAAAGCGGAAATCGGCGTTGGACCTTCCATAGAATCAGGCAGCCATACATGCAATGGGAATTGTGCAGATTTACCCATAGCACCGACAAAAAGTAGAATACACACCACAGTCATTAAAGACCAGTCGTGTCCTGCAAAAATGCTGATCGTGGCGTTTTTGAGTGCTGGGGCGTTAGCGAATACATCAGAATAATTCAGTGAGCCGCCAAAATAAGCGGAAATCAAACCGATACCCAAAATAAAACCAAAGTCGCCAACACGATTGACCAAAAACGCTTTTAAGTTGGCAAAAATCGCTGTGGGGCGTTTGAACCAAAAGCCGATTAACAGATAAGACACCAAGCCAACCGCTTCCCAACCGAAAAACAGTTGCACGAAGTTGTTACTCATAATCAACATTAACATCGAGAATGTGAATAATGAGATATACGAGAAAAAGCGTTGATAGCCTTTGTCTTCCGCCATATAACCGATGGTGTAGATATGTACCATTAAGGATACACTCGTTACCACAACCATCATCATGGCGGTTAAGCCGTCAATTAAAAAGCCCACTGGGAAGTCCAAGCCGCCCATAGTAAGCCATGTGTAAATGTTTTGGTCGAATGCTTGACGCGTGCCTGTGGCAAAGCCATACAACACATACAAAGACAACACGGCAGAAATGCCCACGCCCAAAATGGTTGCGGTGTGTGCGCCTACGCGTCCGATGATTTTTCCAGCCAAACCTGCTAATAGCGAACCTGCTAATGGGGCTAACGCAATCAGTAAATATAATTGTGCTTCACTCATTTTTACCCCCTTAACCTTTCAGGCTGCCTAAATCACGCACATCAATGCTCTTACGATTACGGAAGATTAACACCATAATCGACAAGCCGATTGCGGACTCTGCGGCGGCAACGGTGAGAATAAAGAATACAAACACCTGCCCTGCCACATCGTTTAAAAATTGCGAAAAGGCAATGAAGTTGAAATTAACCGCTAACAACATTAACTCAATCGACATCAGCAAAATCAGCGTATTTTTGCGGTTCATAAAAATGCCCATAGCGGAAATGCCAAATAATATGGACGATAAAACCAAGTAGTGTGTAATGGAGAGCGTCATCATTTTTGTGCTTCCTCTTGTTCTTCTGCCACAGGTTCGGGTTCTTTTTCCACAACCGCTTGCATTTTTACCAAACGCATACGATCTTTGGGATTCACCGCAATTTGATCAGCAGGGGCAATGTATTTAGGCTTAACAGTTTGGCGTTGAACCAAAGCAATGGCGGCAACCATACCCAAGACTAATAATACAGCGGCTAACTCAAACGCTAATAAGTAGTCGGTGTATAACACTTGTCCTAATGCTCTAACGCTGCTGTAATCGGCAGGCAATTCTTGCAACTGACCAAATGCTGCCAAGTTGGTTTGTGGGCTGATTAACACCAAAATCAATACCACAGCCATTAACAGACCGACAACCAAAGAAACTGGCAAGTGTCGCCAAAAACCCGCTCGCATGGCTTCGATATCCACATTCAACATCATCACCACGAATAGGAACAGCACCATCACTGCCCCCACATAAACTAATACCAACACAATGCCTAAAAATTCGGCTTGCATCAACACCCAAGTGCAGGCAGAAGTCCAGAATGTCAAAACCAACCACAGTGCGGCATGCACAGGGTGTTTGGCGGTTACGACTTTTAATCCTGAAAATAGGATAATTGCCGCAAACGAGTAAAACAGAATAACTTGCAACATTATTTATCCCAACCTTTCTCACCACGATACGGTGCGTCAGCGGCTTTGCAGGCGTTAATGTCGTCTTTGTATTTGTCGCCGATGGCTAATAATAGCGGTTTGGTGAAATACAAATCGCCGCGTTTTTCGCCGTGATATTCAAACACACGGGTTTCCACAATCGCATCAACGGGGCAGGCTTCTTCGCAGAAACCGCAGAAAATGCACTTGGTTAAGTCAATGTCGTAACGAGCAGGACGGCGGCTACCGTCTTCTCGCTCTTCGACTTCAATCGAAATCGCCATAGCAGGACAAACGGCTTCGCACAGTTTGCACGCAACGCACCGTTCCACGCCGTTTTCATCGCGTCTATGGGCATGTAATCCA
>JAFWRB010000044.1 GCA_017508845.1 Neisseriaceae bacterium
AAATCGGTGTTCCTAAATGAAAAAGGTCGAGTATAACACTTTCAGGCAGCCTGAAATGCTATAATTCGCCCTTTTTTATATACGACATGAGAAAGTTAAATTATGTGGATTAAACAAGCCAAATTTTTTATGCTACAAAAAAATGCGATGCCCAATAGTGAAACGCTGTCGCAAGCCTTATCTGAACACGCTTTTCAAGCGGTTTCGGGTTTGGCTTTATTTAGCGAAGGTTTTGCTAATGCGGTGCCGTTTAGCGATGACTTGGTTTTTTCAATGCAAAATAGCGACAAAATATCGCTGAAAAAAGAAGAACGCATTTTGCCAGCGGCAGCGGTTAAAGATTTATTAGAAGATAAAATTGCCGATATTCAAGCCAAAACCGCACGCCGTGTGGGTCGCAAGGAAAAACAACGCTTAAAGGAAGAACTGACTAATGAATTGTTGCCCAAAACTTTAACAAAAAGTTCGCGTACGCATTTGTATTTATTGCCCAAAAACGGTTTGTTGTTTGTGGATAATGCCAATGCCAATCGAGCCGAAAACGCCGTATCACGCCTGCGTGAAGCGTTGGGTGATTTGCCAGCCGTCTTGCCTAATACCGTTAAATCGCCCAGTTCGCTGATGACCGACTGGCTTTTGTCAGGCGAGTGTGCAGGCGGATTTGATTTAGACGATTCGTGCGAAATGAAGTCATTAGGTGATGAAACAGGCACAACCGTTCGCGTAGCCCGTGCCGATTTAACTTGTGAAGAAGTTAGGTTACACGCCAAAAGCGGTAAAACGGTTACGCAATTGGGCTTAACTTGGCAGGATAAAATCGCCTTTGTTTTGAGTGATGATTTATCCATCAAACGCATTCGCTTTTTAGATATTGTGCAAGAAGAAGCCGAAAACGATAGCGACAATATGCCTGCCTTAACCGCAGCCACGCAATTACTTGCCACACAAACGCTGGCGGATATGATTGATGAGTTGATTGCTCATTTGGGCGGTTTGGTTGAAAAATAAGGCAATCTTGACCAATCTGAAACCAATCTTAAAAAACATTCACAATAAAAACAATAAGTTAAAAAATAATTTCGCTTTTTTTTGCAAAATTTTAGCAAACTGGCACAGCCACTGCATTAAAGCAACTGACCGAAGGGAATGGTTCTCTTCACCAACAAATCCACTTTTTTAAGGAGTATTGAAATGAAAGCAATCCAAAAAGGTTTCACCTTAATCGAATTGATGATCGTTGTTGCAATTATCGCTATTTTGGCAGCAATTGCATTGCCAGCATACCAAGACTATACCAAACGTGCTCGTGTATCAGAAGCTGTTTCTTTGGCAGCAGGTGCTAAGACAGCCGTTGCAGAATACTATTCTAACGAAGCCGCTTGGCCTACCAATAACGCAGAAGCTGGCTTGAACTCTACCTCTACCGAAATTAGTGGTAAGGCAGTTCAAAGTTTGACAGTTAATAATGGCGTGATTACCGCTACGCTGACTGACAAAGTGGTTAGTGGTGGTACTTTGACATTTACCCCGTCTGCCGCTGCCACAGCACCTTCTCAAATTCCTACTGGTTCTGCAGAAGATGGTTCTGGTGGTTCTTTCACTTGGAAATGTACTTATGGCAACGGCTTGTTACCTAAATGGGTTCCAACTGAATGCCGTAACTCATAATTTAACGGTATGAATCAATCGAGCGATGAGTAATCATCGCTCTTTTTAAATTTATTGATTTATTATAACTTGGCACATTGTTTGCCTATCCCGAAAGTAGGGATTTTTATATAACACAATACTCACGAGGTATAACAATGAAAACTATTCAACATAAGGGCAAGGGCTTTACACTGATTGAGTTAATGATTGTGGTTGCTATTGTTGCTATTTTAGCGGCCATTGCCTTACCTGCGTATCAAGACTATACGAAACGAGCACGCGTTTCTGAAGCGTTGTCTATGTCTTCATACGCTAAAGTTGCAGTTGCTGAATTTTTTAATACTCAAAATCGTTGGCCAGTAGATAATCAAGAAGCATTGGTTATGGCGTCTACATCTATTGTAGGCAAAGGTGTTAGTGGCGTAACTGTGGATAGAGGCGTTATTAAAGTGACTATGTCTCATAGGGTGGTTTCTACTGGACAGTTGTGGCTAACTCCTATTGCAGACGGTTCGGATTTATCTAGTGCAAGACCAGGTGTGGCGTTACCCAGTTCATCTGCACCTAACAATCAGAGTGGCTCAATTAAATGGTTATGTTCTCATAATGCTGATCTTAAGGCCAAATGGGTACCCACCGAATGTCGTAACCCAAACTGATGCTTGGTTAAGTTTTAAATCGACAGTTCTTTTGTGCTGTCGATTTTTTATTGGTTTTTGTATAATGGCTAGATTATGCCAAGGAACTTTGCTTATGTCATCTAATTTTTCACAACGCCTTAAATTTGCGGCTAAACTGTCATCAATTCACTTGTTGATTAGTCTTACCATTGCCACGCTAATGGCAGCTTTGGTGTTTTTTGTGTGGTACAAATATCCATACACACATATTTTGGGCGGCTTAGAGTTGTTTTTCTTGGTGTGCTCGGTCGATGTGGTGTGTGGTCCTTTAATGACACTGATTTTGGCTAATCCAAAAAAATCTAAACGCGAAACAGCATTGGACTTTTCAATGGTAGCAGCCATTCAAATTGCCGCCCTATTGTACGGTATGCACACCGTATATGTGGCTCGCCCCGTATATTACGCTTTTGACGCTGACCGTTTTACCACAGTTACCGCCGCCGAATTGGCAGAGTTGGCTGAACCAAAAGATATGGCAAAAGCCCCCAAAGAACTGCAATCTTTACCCAAATTAGGGGCAAAACCAATTGCCTTATATTGGGACAAAAAAAATACCGACCCTGAAAAAATCTGGATACCTATGGTTGCTCGACCCGAACACTGGCGCGTTTATGATAAAACAGCAGAAACCGCCAAAGTGCGTGAAAAAATGCAACCTGTGACAAAATTGTATTCGTATGCACCCAATAAAAATAAAAAAGCCATTATCGATAAAGCCATTGCTAAAACCAATATTCCTGCGGATAAGTTGTATTTTCTGCCTTTCACTTGCGACCGTAATTTAGAATGGTCGGCTTTGTTAAATGAACAAGGTGAAATTGTGGGTTATGTCGATGCAGACGGTTTTGGACAGTAGTTTTCAGGCTGCCTGAAAAAAAGATATGTTTTTGCAAAACATATCTTTTTTATTGCGTTATGCGTGCAGTTGATTGACGCGTTCTACTTCTTCTTTTGCCCCCAAAATCACGGCAACGCGTTGGTGTAAGCCTGTGGGTTGTATGTCTAAAATGTTTTGCTTTGCATTAGACGATAAGCCGCCTGCTTGCTCAATCAGCAAAGACATGGGGTTGGCTTCGTACATTAAACGCAGTTTGCCTGGTTTGGCAGGGTCTCTTTTATCAAACGGATACGAAAATACGCCGCCGCGTGTGAGAATGCGGTGCACTTCGGCAACCATACTGGCAACCCATCGCATATTGTAGTTTTTGCCCCTAACGCCATCAATGCCTGCCAATAATTCGGCAATATACGATTGCATGGGGCTTTCCCAGTGGCGTTGGTTGGACATATTGATGGCAAATTCGGCTGTGGTTTCAGACAGCATAAAGTTATCTTTGGTTAAAATAAATTGATTTTGGTCGTTCAAGGTAAAACCAAATACGCCGTGTTTGGCGGTGAAAACGAGTTGCGTTTGTACGCCGTATAAAACATAGCCTGCGGCAAGTTGATTTCTGCCGTTTTGTAAAAAGTCGTCTGTTTTCAGGCTGCCTGAACTTTGTTTTTTCAACACGGAAAAAATGGTACCAACGGAAATATTAACATCAATATTGGACGAGCCGTCTAATGGGTCGAACAGTACTAAATATTCGCCGTGCTCGTTGGTTTCGACAAAATTGTCTTCTTCTTCGGACGCAATGCCTGCCACTGTCGGCGTTTGGCGTAATGCGTCAATCAGTATTTGATTAGCAATCACATCAAGTTTTTTCTGGGCTTCGCCTTGAATATTGCCACTGCCCGCTTCGCCTAATACGCCTGATAACGCTCCCTGACGGGTTTTGGCTGAAATTTGCACGCAGGCGGCAACAATGGCGTTAAGCGTTTCTTTCAGGCTGCCTGAAAGATTGTGTTGCTCAAAATGTTGGTTCAAAAAGTCGGTAAATGTGGTGTGAAACACGATTCGCTCCAAGTTTGTGGGTTGTTTTGGGGTTTTCAGGCTGCCTGAAAAATAAAAATTCGAGTGTCATTGCGAGATTTTTCCGTAGGAAAAATCGTGGCAATCCACGCAAATCGCAAAGCGATTTGCTAACGCCATAGGCGTTATAACGACATTGCAAAAAACCTTTCAGGTTGCCTAATTCTTATAAGAAACAAAGCATTACAACGCCTACGGCGTTGGCAAAAAATCTTTGATTTTTTGCTGGATTGCCACGATTTGAACTTCGTTCAAATCTCGCAATGACACTGGTTTTATTTTAACTTCACTTCGTTCGTTGAACGCTGTTTCAGGCTGCCTGAAAGGGTTTTGTTCGTTATGGTGGGCTGGAAAGCCCACCCTATAACTACGGTGTTTCGTAGTCAATCAGTGCGTTTTGGTGGGTTAAAAAAACACGCTACAACTTAAAATCTTCATCAAAAACGACCATAAATCGGCATTTTTTTATATTTTAATCATTTCAGGCTTTAATTGTACCCCTAAAATCGGTTAAAATCTCACGATTTACGGAACAAAATATGATTGTTTTGTATTTTTGGTCAAATGCAATCATATCGAATCACTGATTATTGTAGGACATTGAATAAATGAGCAAACAAGAAGTTGATAACAGCCGCCGCCGTTTTCTAACGCTGGCGACTTCTGCTGCGGGAGGTGTTTTAGCCGTTGCCGCTGCTGTCCCTTTCCTTGCCAGTTGGAAACCGTCTGAACGCGCCAAAGCCGCAGGAGCTCCTGTGGAAGTCGATTTAAGCAAAATCGAAGCAGGTCAGTTGGTTACAGTGGCTTGGCAAGGCAAACCTGTTTGGGTGTTAAATCGCACCGAACAACAACTCAAAGACTTGCCCACGATTGACGGCGATTTGAGCGACCCTGAATCCAAAGTGCCGCAACAGCCTGAATATTGTGCTAATCCCACTCGTTCCATTAAACCTGAATGGTGGGTGGCTGTGGGCATTTGCACACACTTGGGTTGTTCGCCAACCTATCGCCCAGACCTTGCCCCTGCCGATTTGGGTAAAGATTGGAAAGGCGGTTTCTACTGCCCTTGCCACGGCTCGAAATTCGATTTGGCAGGTCGTGTATTCAAAGGTATGCCCGCCCCCACTAATTTGGTTATTCCGCCATACAAGTATTTAAGCGATACTATGGTTTTGGTCGGCGTGGATAGTTAAGGGAGTATTGAATAATGAGAAAACAACCTGCTCAAACCAAAAGCAAAATCATCAACTGGATTGATGCACGCTTTCCGCTGATTGCCCTGTGGGAATCACAAGTCAGCAAATATTACGCACCCAAAAACTTTAACTTTTGGTATTACTTTGGCTCATTGGCGTTATTGGTGTTTGTCATTCAAATCGTCAGTGGCATTTTCTTGGTGATGAACTTCAAACCCGATGGCAACCTGAACGCTGACGGCTTGCCTGTTGCGTTTGCGTCCGTTGAATACATTATGCGTGATGTATCAGGCGGCTGGTTTATTCGCTATATGCACTCCACAGGTGCGTCATTTTTCTTTATTGTGGTTTATCTGCATATGTTCCGTGGCTTGATTTACGGCTCGTTCAAAAAACCGCGTGAATTAGTGTGGATTTTCGGCTCGCTCATTTTCTTATGCCTAATGGCAGAAGCGTTTATGGGCTATTTGTTGCCTTGGGGACAAATGTCGTTCTGGGGGGCACAAGTGATTATTAACTTGTTCTCTGCAATCCCTGTGATTGGCCCAGATTTGTCGGTTTGGATTCGTGGCGACTTTAATGTGTCAGACGCAACCTTAAACCGCTTCTTCTCCTTGCATGTGATTGCCATTCCGTTGGTGTTATTGTGCTTAATCGTGGCACACTTGATTGCCTTGCACGAAGTGGGTTCTAACAACCCTGACGGCATTGAAATTCACGACAACGAAGACGCAAACGGCGTGCCTGTTGATGGTATTCCATTCCACCCCTACTACACCGTGAAAGACATTTTGGGCGTAGTGGTATTCTTAATCGTGTTCTGCTCGGTATTGTTCTTCGCACCCGAAGGCGGCGGCTACTTCTTAGAAGCACCGAACTTCGACCCTGCTGACCCGATGAAAACA
>JAFWRB010000007.1 GCA_017508845.1 Neisseriaceae bacterium
AATCTAATCTTGTGAGTTGAGTGAGATTGCCAATATTTTTTGGTAAAGTTTTAAGATTTGTGCAAGCAAATAAACTTAATTCTGTAAGTTGAGTAAGATTACACAAACTTTCAGGGAGCGTAGTGAGATTTTTACATCCACTTAAATTTAATTTGGTAAGTTGAGAGAGATTACCGATACTTTTGGGGAGCGTAGTGAGATTTTCGCAATCACTAAAATCTAATCTTGTGAGTTGAGTGAGATTGCCAATATTTTTTGGTAAAGTTTTAAGATTTGTGCAAGCAAATAAACTTAATTCTGTAAGTTGAGTAAGATTACACAAACTTTCAGGGAGTATAGTGAGTTTTTCGCAACTACTTAAATCTAATTCTATTAGTTGAGTGAAATTATTAATATTTTTTAAAAGTACTGCGGCTTGTTTGTCTCCAATTAAACTTAATACTTCTATTTGGATGAGATTGCCAAAATTTTCAGGGAGTATAGTGAGATTTTTGCAACCACTTAAATATAATGTTGAGAGTTGAGTAAGATTGCCAAAACTTTCAGGGAGCGTAGTGAGATTTTCGCAACCATTTAAATTTAATTTTGTGAGTTGAGTAAGATTGCCTAAACTTTTAGGGAGTGTAGTGAGTTTTTCACAAAGATTTAAATCTAATTCTGTGAGTTGAGTGAGATTACCAATACTTTCAGGTAAAGTTTTAAGATTTGTACAGACTAAACTTAATTCTGTGAGTTGAGTGAGATTAGTTAAACTTTTAGGGAATGTAGTGAGTTCTTTACAAAAACCTAAATATAATTTTTTAAGTTGAGTTAGAACGCTTAAACTTTCAAATAATGTAGAGAGATTTTTGCAACCACTTAAATTTAATTCTGTAAGTTGATAGAGATTACCGAAACTTTCAGGGAGTGTAGTGAGATTTTCGCAATCACTTAAATTTAATTGTGTGAGTTGAATAAGATTACCAAAACTTTCAGGGAGTGTAGTGAGATTTGTGCAACCATATAAATCTAATGTTGTGAGTTGAGTAAGACTACCTAAACTTTCAGGGAGCGTAGTGAGATTTCCACAAAAACTTAAATATAATCCTGTTAATTGAGTAAAATTGCCAATATTTTCAAGTAATGTAGAAATATTGTCGCAGAAAGACAAATTTAATTTTGACAGTAATGTAAGTTTTCCAATACTCTTAGGCAATACAATTAAATCATTACGAAAACTTAAATCCAATTCAGTCAAACACAACAAATATTCTTTAATTTCTTCAAAATCGTCTATTTCTTCTAATTCAGGATAAGATGGGGCAATCAATGCTTGTAATTCCAATGCTTCGATATAAGTCAGTTGAATTGCGTTATCCATTGCTTGCTCCTTGTTTGTGTTTGAAAAAATTAACTGATTTTATCATTTTTTATAGATTGAATGTTTTTCAGGCTGCCTGAAAAAGCCTTTTTCAAGACGGTAATATTTCGTAAATATCACTGTCAGAAATCAAGCCAAAAGGGTCAAAACCAAAACGAGCCGTACGGTGAATGGGTAAATCACGGCTAAACTCGCAACTGATTAACGATAAATTCAAGCGTTTCGGCAATTTGTCCCTATCATCGCCACGCAATTTGCTGATAATCTCATCAGCACTAAAACCCATTTTGAGAAAGAAATTAAGCAAAGCCCCTACTTGCTGTTTTGCACAAGAAACGGCTTTATCAATGCTTAAATCAAATTTCTTAACAAGCGAAGAAATGCGTTCAATCGTTTTTTGAAATAGTTTTTGACAAATCGGATACGCACCGCCTAAAAATTCACCTGGACGAAGCAGCACTTCAAATGGAATTAAAATATCATGTGCCTTAAATTCAACTTCAAAGCGTGTCCAACGGCTTAATTTATCGCCTAATTGCTTGCCTTTCTCATAAATCCGAGTGTATTTAGACGACAGGCGAGAGCCGATATAAAAGGTCTTGCCTGTGCCGTCATCACTTCGCCAGTCTGTGCCACGACACTCGCTTTTAGGCGTGCGATTCGTCCAAGAAAAACCGCCAGCGTCAAAATCAGCCAAAGCCATATCGGGGCTGTATTCACCGTCCAAAAAATCATGGGCAATATCACAACGCGTAATCTTCGGACGCTCACATACATTCAAAAACTCATATAAACGAACTTCCCAACCCGATTTCGCTGCAATACAACCCTCTGCCGTAATTTCAACCGCAACCGTATCATTCTGACCGCCATAATGAACCATGCCATACTTACAGTTCAAATCGCCCAAATGCCAAGTTGATTGATAAAACAAACGCCCCCGAAAAGCATTCTTTTTAGTAATGCCAAAGCCAAAAATACGCTCTAAAATCGCCGATAAAGAAATCATATAGTCATCATCAGTAAGCGATTGTTTTTTAGAAACTAAATCAATAGACCGTTCATGAAACGAAAAAGTAATTTGGTCAATAAAGGCCGAATCACCCACACCACGCCGTAAAGGAATTTCTAACATGCGACCATTCGCACCCTTCAAAAAATGCGTGTAATGCTCAAATTCAGAAAAAGTCAAAGTTTCATCACTCATCATCAACCCCACTCAAAAAAGCGTTTTTGTCGTTCCCTACCTATTAGCCAAGGTAGGGCGAACAGCCACGCCTGCCGCTTGCAAGCAAGCGTCCATGCGTGGCTGTTCGTCAAACAAATCACATTGATTATCAATAGGTTGCAAAACAGGCTCTTTCAGGCTGCCTGAAAGAACAAAAGAACCGTCATTTTGTAAAACAATAGGAAGTTTAACCTTTTGATTAAAAAGAAGATTTAAGCAATAATCTAAATCACAAGAAAATAAAGAAAACGCTTCTTGCCCGTCCTGAACAGAAACCAAAGAATAACCAAAAGCGTCCTTGCGAATGATAAAATATGAAGTCAAATACATGATATTCACCTAACAAACGGATTAAGTTAATCCTATTTGTTAGGGAATATATAAGGCTGCCTGAAAATGTCAATTACTGCATAAAAGCCGCATTTTCAAAGCGTGCATACTGTCCGATAAAGGTGAGATACACTTTTCCTGTGGGACCATTTCTGTGTTTGCCGATAATGGCTTCGGCTAAATCTTTGTGTTCTGTGGCAGGGTTATAATAAGCATCGCGGTACATAAAAATAATTAAATCTGCGTCTTGTTCAATCGCACCAGATTCACGCAAATCTGACATCATCGGGCGTTTGTCGGTGCGTTGTTCGACCGCACGAGAAAGTTGTGATAAGGCAATCACAGGAACATGCAGTTCTTTGGCTAATGCTTTTAACGAACGCGAAATTTCGCCCAATTCTGTCGTGCGATTATCGCTTCTGCCTGAACCGGACATCAGTTGCAAGTAATCAATTACAATCAAACCCAACTGCCCATTATGCTGACGAGCCAAACGGCGGCAACGGGTGCGAATTTCCAAGGCCGTTAATGCGGGCGTTTCGTCAATAAAAATCGGTGCGTCTGACAGTTGTGTTGTGGCATAGCCTAATTTGTCCCAATGCTCGTCCTGTAAGCGTCCTGTTCGCAGAATGTTTTGGTCGATTTTGCCGACTGAACCCAACATACGCATAGCTAATTGTTCTGCCGACATTTCCATAGAAAACACCGCCACAGGAGCATTGCTGTGAATGGCAGCGTTTTCAGCAATATTCATGGCAAAAGCGGTTTTACCCATAGACGGACGACCTGCGACAATAATTAAATCGCCGGCTTGCAAGCCTGCGGTTTTTTTGTCTAAATCCACAAAACCTGTTGCCAAGCCTGTGATTTCATTGTTATCTTTGCGATTGTATAAGGTTTGAATGCGGTCGGTAATGGTGGTGAGCAAAGGCGGCATATCGACAAAACCTTGTCTTGCTCGCTGCGAATTTTCTGCAATGCGAAAAATCGCTTGTTCGGCTTCGTCCAAAATATTCTGAGCGTCTTTGCCTTGCGGCTGATACGCAGTATTGGCAATTTCCGTACCTGCTTCGGCCAACTGTCTGAGCAGTGAGCGTTCTCGCACAATCTCGGCATAACGGCGAATATTAGCCGCAGAAGGCGTATTTTGGTTAATCGACACCAAATAAGGCAAACCGCCGATTTCGTCTAATTTTTCGTTAGAATGCAAATCGTCTTGCACCGTTAAGACATCAGCAGGGCGAGCGGATTCAATCAGTTTGGCAATGCTCTGATAAATAATGCGATGCTCACGGCGATAAAAATCGTTTGCCGACAGTAAATCGGCAATTTTTTCCCACGAATTGTTGTCAATCAACAAACCGCCTAAAACCGATTGCTCGGCTTCAATCGAATGCGGCGGCAATATGGCAGACGATAAGGGGCTGTCATCAAAAGTTTGTTGCTCGTCCATTATGTTTTATTTTCAATAAGTTAAACAGTTTTCAGGCTGCCTGAATGTATTTTCAGGCAGCCTGAAAAATAATTAGCCCACAATTTGCACTTTGGGAACGGCAATCGCAGGACGCACAATTTTTTCCGCAGGAGCCAAAACAGTGGCTTTGCCAACCACGACTTTTTCACCGTTTTGGTTGATGACCAAAGTTTCCAAAACCACGCGTTTTTTGGTTTCATCTTTTTCTAAAACGGTGATTTGTGCGGTAACGGTGTCGCCAATTTTTACAGGACGGCGAAACTGCAAATCTTGTCCTAAATAAATGGTACCCACACCTGGTAATTGTGTGCCTATGGCGGCTGAAATTAAACCTGCCGACCACATTCCATGCACAATCACTTCGCCAAACAGCGTGTTTTTGGCGT
The DNA here is from genome assembly GCA_017508845.1 of Neisseriaceae bacterium. GTDB lineage: Bacteria > Pseudomonadota > Gammaproteobacteria > Burkholderiales > Neisseriaceae > RGIG9985. The sequence continues at coordinate 4,779 of JAFWRB010000007.1, forward strand.
ATTCGTCATCTAAATGGGCAGGATTAGTGTCCCAACTTGCTGCGGCAAAAACGGCAATGTCTTCTTTATTGAGCGTCCGTGTCATTTGGGCAGTTTGCCCTACGGTCAATTCATCAAAGGTGAAGTTTTCAATCGTATCGGTCATTTTGGTTCTCCGTTTGGGTTGTTGTGTATTGCAATCATAAACGATTTTACGCCAAGCGTAAAAAATGGTCGCGATAATATTTCATCTCGTTAATGCTTTCGATAATATCGTCTAACGCCTGATGAGCCCCTTTTTTCTCAACATTTTTAAATACAGGCGGATTCCAGCGGCGTGCCAGTTCTTTTAGCGTAGAAACATCTAAATTGCGGTAGTGAAAATAGGCTTCCAAACGCGGCATATATCTCACCAAAAAACGGCGGTCTTGATGAACGCTATTGCCACACAAAGGCGTTGCTTTTTCAGGCAGCCACTGTTTGAGTTTATTGAATAAAATGTCTTCTGCCTTCTCTTCGCAAATCGTAGATTGTTTCACGCGTTCGATTAATCCTGTCTTGGTATGAGTGGTGGTATTCCATTCGTCCATTGTGCTTAATAATTCATCAGACTGATGAATGACAATGGATTCAGTCTTATCGATAATATTCAAATCAATATCGGTAATCACCAAAGCGGCTTCAATAATGCGGTCAGTATCGGGATTTAGGCCCGTCATTTCTAAATCAATCCACGCTAAATAGTTTTTGTCTTGCATATTTTGGCTTTCTAAATAAAGTTCAGGCAGCCTGAATGTTCTATTTTCAGGCTGCCTGAAAGAAAATGAAAACAATTAACGGCAATGACTTGAATCTTCATAAAATTCTTTATAAATCACGGTACCGTTTTCCTCACAATAAACACGGTGAGTGAGTTTTTCGGTGAGTTTATTGTAATCGGCAGCCACAAACATGGTGTTTTTGCCGTGAATGCCATCACCAATCAATTTAAACACATAACGGCGAAACTGTTTGCATTCGTCTTCGTCTGCACATTGGGTCATCGGTATGTCTTTGCTTTTGGACATAGAAACATCAACCACATGCTCTACCGTGCGTCCAACTACAGGGTCATTCGTTAGTTGCCAAGCAGCGTTATCACGAATATGCATCCAATTAGAGCCGAAATAAGTCGCAACCCAAAAGGCAATGACACCCAAAATAATGCGTACAGGCCATTTAATGCGTTGCTCAAAACTGCTGTAACTTTGGTCGATGAGTCGTTCATCAATCGCCATATTATAACCTCATAATAATATTATGCTTTCTGTCTGCGATGGCTGCCTGAAACTATATCAAACAAAAACAGACGACAATCCAGCTTGCCATTATACAGGGGAATTTTGCGTTTTGGCAAAAGTCGCATTATTTTGGGCAATTCGCGGTCAGCGGTAAAAAATCCTGCCGTCCAACCTGAAAATTGTTGTTTGAGTGCGGCAGACCAAGCGAAATAACTGCTTTGAATGTGTTGCAACTCGCCCAAGCGTTCGCCGTATGGGGGATTAGTCAATAACAAGCCTTGTTTTATTTGGCAAGGATTATCATCAGGAAAATGAGCCGTATGGAATTCAATCGCGTCTAAAACGCCTGCATTTTGGGCATTTTGGCGAGCCTTTTTGATGAGTGCTGATTGATTATCTGCTGCTAAAATAGGCATTTTCGGTGTGATAATGGCGTTTTCGGCTTGTGTGTGTATTTTTTGCCACAAATCTTTTTTAAAATTGTTCCATTTTTCAAATGCAAAATGCCGATTGAAACCTGCGGCTTGATTTTTGGCAATCAGTGCGGCTTCAATCGCAATTGTGCCACTGCCTGCCATAGGGTCGAAAAATGCTTGCTCGCCATTGAAGCCCGCTAATAACAATAAACCTGCCGCCAAGTTTTCTCGTAATGGAGCAACGCCTTGTCCTTGCCGATAACCGCGTTTGAACAAGGGTTCGCCTGAGGTATCCAAATAAATTGCAACGCTTTTATAATCCAAAAATACGGCAATTTTTATATCAGGATTGTCTTTATTAACAGATGGTCGTTCGTTATATTCTTCACGAAAACAATCACATACCGCGTCTTTCACACGCAACGCGGCAAAATTCAAACTTTTTAGGTGCGTTCCCGTACTTTCAATGCTGATTTTGAATGAACGCTTTACGCTAAACCAAAGGAACCACGCCACATTTCGTGCAACACGATAAATATCGTCTTCATCACGATAATGAGTATTTGCCACTTGCAACAGAACGCGTGAAGCCGTGCGAGTGTGCAAATTTAAGCGATAAATATCTTCTAATGACGCATTTTCCAAACGCACAAAACCATTGCCGATAACGGCATTTTTACCGATAATAGCGACAATTTCCGCACATAAAACACTTTCCAAACCACGCGGACAAGTGAGTACCAAAGAATAATTTGACATATTCAACATAACGCAAAAAAATGAACGCTCTTTTTACCACACAACTGATTGTTTGGCAAAGAAAATATGGTCGCCACAATCTGCCTTGGCAAGTTAATGACCCATACAAAATTTGGCTATCTGAAATTATGTTGCAACAAACGCGAGTGGCGACTGTGTGCGACTATTTTATGCGATTTATTCAACGATTTCCGACTGTTACAGAATTAGCGAATGCCGATGAAGACGAAGTTTTGGCACTGTGGGCGGGTTTGGGTTATTACAGTCGTGCCAGAAATTTACACGCTGCCGCACGGCAAATTATGCACGATTTTGGCGGCAAATTTCCAAAAAATCGTGTTGAATTACAAACGCTTAAAGGCGTAGGCAGAAGTACAGCAGCGGCGATTGCCGTTTTTGCATTCTGCTTACCTGAAACCATTTTGGACGGCAATGTAAAACGCGTTTTGTGTCGTGTTTTTGCATTAGACGGCGATTTACAAAAT
>JAFWRB010000045.1 GCA_017508845.1 Neisseriaceae bacterium
AAACCCGCAGGGCGTTATGAAACGGATAATCCTGCCGTGCGTTTTAATATTGATGAATATGAAACCGTGCAACAGCCAAAAGCGTTTGAATTTCATAAAAAATATGCCGATGTGCAAATTGTGTTGCAGGGACGCGAAATTCATCACACCGCCTTGCGAGATGATGTTTTGGCGATAAAAGATTTTGATGAACAACGCGATATTGCCTTTTTCGACAGTCTGCCTGTGGGCGAGTATTTGCTGGAAGCAGGGCGTTTTTGTATTTATTTCCCAAATGAGCCGCACCGCAGTCAGTTGGCAACTGATGAACCTGCGTTTGTGAAAAAAGTGGTGTTTAAGGTGCGTTTGAATTAGGATTGTGCCATGAACAAACCGTCTATTTTTCTGCCGTTGGCGTTGATTATTATCGGTGCATTATGGTTTTTGCGTGCCACTGATATTTTGCCGCCGTCTTATATTATTTTGTCGATTGCCTTGTGTGTGGCAGGCGTTTTGGTGCTGATTTTTGACGGCATTAACAAGCAATCGATTGTTGCCGCTCCATTGCTGATTTATTGCGGTGTTGCGGTGTTTTTATTCTACCGTGAATTGTTGAATTTATCGCCGCTAATTGCTTTGGGCATGGTAGTATCAGGCGTGTTAATGCTGATTGCCCGCAGTGATTTGGTGCCTGATAAAAGCACACCGTCTGTCAAAAATTCGCAGTTGTAAAAAGTTTTCAGGCTGCCTGAAATATATAAAAAACGGAAGAAAATTCTTCCGTTTTTTATCATTATTTTTCCAATTCTTTTACTCTTTGACCCGTTTTATCAATATAAAACCACTCTTCATTTTTATTGACTTTTGCCATACCGTTTTCAAAATCGTTGGCAAAATGGTATTCAAAGGAAATCACCGTTTTGCCTTGTGTGTCGATATAGCCTTTTTTACTGCCTTTTTTGGCGTGTGCTAAACCTTCTTTGAAATCAGATACATGGTCGTATTCTAATGGAATAACAACTTTACCTTCGGCATTGATAAAGCCAAATTTATGTTCTTTTTGTGCAACCGCCAAGCCTTCGGATAAACAGCCTATTCTTTTATAGCCTGACGCAGCAGGGCGAACGCATTCGGCAAAGGCGGTGCTGCTTATCAAAACAGTCATTGCCAATAAGGGTGATAAAAAACGCTGAATAAGGCGTGATGTGTGTGTCATTGTCTTTCTCCAAACCTATTAAAAAATAAGGAAAACAACCAAGTTTGAATTACAAAATCAGTGCCTATTATATAATTAAATATTATTTTTGATATTTTTTATATTAGTGCAATGCAAGAAGAAAAAAATAATTTACAGGCTTTTCAGGCTGCCTGAAAACTTTTATTCACAAAAAAACCGCACTCAGAAGTGCGGTTTTTATTTTCAACAAAATCCTTAACCACCCAAGCATACTGATGTGAAAAGGTTTTGGGCTTTTTCGTAGGCAGCATCTGCGGTTTCGGCAAATACGGTGAAGTGTCCCATTTTGCGACCTGGGCGGGCTTCTTTTTTGCCGTATAAATGCAAGAATGTGTCTGGGTTTTTGAGCAACGGTGTCCAGTCGGGTTCTTCGCCGTTTTCGCCCCACATATCGCCCAATAAATTCACCATACAGCAGGGGTGAATCAGCGATGTACGAGATGGTGGCATACCGCACATAATGCGAACTTGTTGCTGGAACTGGTCAGAAACGCATGCGTCTATGGTGTAATGCCCTGAATTGTGCGGACGCGGTGCGATTTCATTCACCACTAACTGCTGTTTGTCGCCCACGACAAACATTTCCACCGCCAAAACGCCGACATAGTCTAATTTTTCAGCCAAATGTTTGGCCATTACTTCGGCTCGTTTGGTGAGTTCTTCGGGCAGCCGTGCGGGGACAATGGAAAACGCCAAAATGCCGTTATCGTGAATATTTTCCGCAGGTGGGAAAGTAACCACAATATTGTTATCCAAACGGCACACAATGACGGACAATTCAGCACGCAAGTCCAATTCTTTTTCCAAGATATACGGACCGTCTTTGGCTAATGATGACAAGCAAGTCAATAAGCCTGTTTGCGTTTTGACCGAGCGTTGTCCTTTGCCGTCATAGCCCAAAGTTGCAGTTTTGAGAATACCTGGCAGAAGTTGTTTGGTGTTTTCGTTCAAGTCTTCACGCGAGCGAATGGCTTGATACGGTGTTACAGGCAAACTGGCTTTGCGAATGGTGGTTTTTTCGTCAATGCGATTTTGTGCAATCGCTACCAATTCGCCAGCAGGCGTTACACGCGTTTTGTGTGCGAGTTTTGTCATAGCGGCTGCATTGACATTTTCAAACTCGGTGGTAACGGCGGCACATTGTGCGAGTTTTTCCAAAGCGGCTTCATCATCATACGCCGCACAAATGTGCTCGTCCGCAAAATCTGCCGCAGGAGCGTCTGGGTCTGGGTCAAGCACAGTTACTTTATAACCCATGCGTTTGGCAGCCATAGCGAAAAAGCGTCCTAATTGACCGCCCCCCAAAATACCTAACATCGCAGGCGGAGCAATCATCGGCACTTTTTTGTCGTTGATTTTGCCTTCGGTTAAAATGGAAACCACTTTGGGTTCTTCGGCAGGTTTTTCTTCTGCTTTTGCGGGTTCTGCTTTAATCGGTTCAACCTTAACAGGTTCAGCAGGTTTAACTTCTTCTACTTTCGCAGGTTCTGCTTTAATCGGTTCAACCTTAACAGGTTCAGCAGGTTTGACTTCTTCTGCTTTCACAGGTTCTGCTTTAATCGGTTCAACTTTAACAGGTTCGACTTTGGCAGGTTCGACTTTGGCAGGTTCTGGTGCAGCAGGTTTGACTTCTTCTACTTTGGCAGGTGTAACAGGAGCAGGTGTAACAGGTGTTACAGGTTTCACTTCTGCCGCTTTAATTGGGGTAGGGCTAACAGGTGTTACAGGTTTTGCAGGTGTGATGCTGGGTGCGGCAGGTTTGGGCGTAGTCGCCGCAGGTTGAGGTGTAACAGGACGCATCTTACCGCCCAAAGGTTGCAACGGTGATGGTTTAGCCACCGCAGGTTGAGCAGGTTGCTTGCCGCCAATCGGTTGTAATGGGGGCAAGGTTTGGGCTGCTTTGTTCATTGCGGTCTTAATGCCCTGCAAAGGAGATGTGTTATTGGGTGTGGTGCTTTCAGGTTTTAATCCCTGTAATGGAGAAGTCGTGTTTGTGCTTGTGGTCGCACTTTCAGGCTGCGTACTCATCACAATAGCAGGGTGCGGTAATGCCAATTCAGAGAAATCATCTTCGGATAAAATCGAGATTTCTGGCGTGTTTGCATTTTTTTGTTCGCTCATTGCCATACTGCCTTTCTTTATTACGAAATCATTGTTGCTAAAACTTTTTCCGTCTGTTGTTGGCGGAATGCCTTTAATTTATCCAATATTGCAGGGTCGTTCTCGGCTAACATACTGACCGCAAACAAGGCGGCGTTTGTTGCTCCTGCTTCGCCAATTGCAAATGTTGCCACAGGCACGCCTTTGGGCATTTGCACAATGGACAGCAGAGAATCTTCGCCACGCAAGTATTTACTGGGTACAGGCACGCCCAATACGGGAATATCCGTCAGTGCCGCAGTCATACCAGGTAGGTGTGCCGCACCGCCTGCACCTGCAATAATTGCTGTTATACCACATTCTCGTGCTTTGCGTGCATATTCATACATTAAATCGGGTGTGCGGTGAGCTGAAACGACTTTTGTTTCATATTCTACGCCAAATTGCGACAGAATTTCAGCGGCGTGGCTCATCACTGCCCAATCGCTATCGCTACCCATAATAATGCCAATTTTCGCCATTGTCGTTATCCTTTATCAAATAATGTGCTGTTTTTTCCTAATTATTCTATTTTCAGGCTGCCTGAAAGATTTTGTGCGTTTTGGTGGGTTGGAAACCCACCCTACGACTTGTTTTCTATTTTAACAGTTGTTGTGCCTTTTGGGCGGCTCGACTGTTGGGGTATTTTACAATTAACGCACGCAGTGTGGTTTTGGCACTGTCTTTTTGCTGCAAACGATTTTGGCATTGGGCAATCAGCAAAAATGCGTCAGGCGTGCGGCTGTATTCTGTGTGGCGTTGCGTTAATTGGTGTGCGGTGCGAACGGCTGATTCGCAGTTATTTAATTTGGTGTGGCTTTGTGCGAGCAGCCACAATGCGTCTGGTTCATCTTGGGACGCTGCATTCTCTTGCAAATGGCTGTTTAATAATGCCACGGCTTTGGCATATTGTTTGTGCTGATAGGCTTG
>JAFWRB010000046.1 GCA_017508845.1 Neisseriaceae bacterium
GCACCTGCTTTCACTTCTTCCAAGCACGCAGGACAAGTAGGAGCAGGCGGAGCGTCTTCGGCTTGCTGTTTGGATAGTTTATCTTTCACGCCGTTAATGGTTTTAATCAACCAAAACACCACAAAAGCAATCAGCAAAAAGTTAATGATTGCAGCGATAAACGCCCCAAAATCCACAAACTGCCCACTGTCGCCGACGGGAATACGCCAGCCTTCGCCTACCGCACCGCCGCCCGAAATCAGGGTAATTAAAGGATTGATGATTTTCTCAACCAAAGAAGTTACAATCGCCGTAAAAGCACCGCCGATAATAATACCGACCGCCATATCCATCACATTGCCGCGTGAAATAAACGCTTTAAATTCATCGACCCATTTCATTTATTAAATACTCCTAAATTAGAAAAAATTGAAGTTTCCATTGTACGCTGATTTATGTGCGTGGCAATATATTTTCACTATTTTATTGACGGAAGTTAAAATAAAAGCGTTCAGGCTGCCTGAAATAGGGTTAGACATACACCCTTTTTGCCCGTTTCAAATGGCACAGCACTTCGTAGGAAATGGTACCCGAGCGGCGGGCGATTTCGGCAACCGAGATATTTTCGCCCCACAATTCCACAGTGCTGCCTATGCCTTGTGTGGGCTCGGTGAGTTCCACTGTGATCATATCCATAGAAACGCGTCCCACAATGCGGGACGGTTTGCCGTCTATCAAAACAGATTGTCGTTTGACGGCACGCGTGGATAGCCGTCTGCGTAGCCGCAGGCGATTAAGCCTATTCGCATTTCTTTTTCGGCACGGAAGATTGAGCCGTAGCCTACGGCTTCGCCCTTGCGTAATGTGCGTTCGCCGAAAACTTGCGTAGTGAGCGTCATCACGGGTTTCAGGCTACCTGAAAACTCGTTTTCTTCTGTAAATGGCGATATGCCATATAAGGCGATACCCGCTCTGCCTATATCGCGGTGCGTATCGGCGTGAGCCAAAATCGCCGCCGAATTTGCCATTGACGCTTCACCCGATAGATTTTGCGTTGTGGTATCAAAAATTTTGTTTTGTCGCACGGTAAAAAGCGAATTTAAGTCGTCTGCACAAGCAAAATGCGTCATTTTGACAACCTTTTTTACTGCCTTATTTTTACGCAAAGCGTGATACGCCACGGCATAATCGGTAGGCATAAAGCCCGCACGCCGCATACCCGTATCTAATTTCAGCCAAACGGTTACATAATTTCGCCAGTCATAATGCAAAAAATCGTGCAACTGCCGCTGATTTTGCACCACAGGTGAGAGATTAAAACGGTCACATTCGGCATATTCTTCTGCCGAAAACACGCCCTCTAACAGCACAATGGGAGCGGCAATGCCGTTTTTTCGTAACTCAATACCCTCTTCCAAATACGCCACAGCAAAACCGTCTGCGTCTTCAACCAACGCCTGCGAGCATTTCACCGCCCCATGCCCATACGCATCGGCTTTAACCACAGCATACATTTGCTTGCCATGTCTTTGTTTTAGAAAACGAAAATTATCTTGCAAGTGATGAAGATTAATCGTAGCAACAAGCGGACGCATTTTTCATTATTCCCTGTATGACCATACTTTAAAAGTGCAATATTAACCCTTTTTCAGGCAGCCTGAAAAGGGATTTTATGCGTATTGTTTTGAAATATAGTTGTTTTACAACAAAATACAATGTTTCAGGCTGCCTGAAAGTTAAAAAGGTAGGTCTTTATGACCTACCTGACAACAATAAACAAACAATTACTTAACCGCTTTTTCCAAAGCCTGTGCAATATCGGCGGTAATGTCGTCAATATGTTCCAAACCAATCGACAGTCGCACCATATCGGGCGACACACCTGCTGTGGCTAACTCTTCGTCATTTAATTGACGGTGCGTGGTGCTGGCAGAATGGGTTGCCAAAGAACGAGCGTCCCCAATATTCACCAAACGATAAAGCATTTGCAAGGAATCCAAGAATTTTGCTCCTGCTTCTCGTCCGCCTTTAATGCCGAAACTCATCACACCTGATGCCATTCCTGAATAATCTCTATCAATCAAAGACTTATATTTACTATCAGGCAAACCTGGATAATTCACCCAAGAAACTTCGGGACGGTTTTTCAGAAATTCTGCCACTGCCAAAGTGTTGCTGCTGTGGCGTTCCATACGCAAAGCCAGCGTTTCCAAACCAATTAGCGTAAGCATGACATTAAACGGACTCACCGCTCCGCCTGTATTGCGTAACGGCACAACCCTTGCTCTGGCAATATACGCTGCTCTCCCAAAATGTTCGACATAATTCACACCGTGATACGCAGGGTCTGGCGTGGTTAAAGCGTCAAAGCGTTTGCTTTGTGTCCAGTCGAACTTGCCACCGTCAATAATCGCACCGCCCAAAGCATTGCCGTGTCCGTTGATAAACTTGGTTGTGGCTTCAACCACAATATCTGCCCCTAATTCAAGCGGACGACACAATACAGGGCTGGCAACGGTGTTATCCACAATCAAAGGCAAGCCGTGTTCATGAGCAATTTTGGCGATTTTGGGAATGTCTGCCACAATCACCGCAGGATTGCTAATGCTTTCGATAAACACGAGTTTGGTGTTTTCATCGACTAATTCGGCGATTTTTTCGGGATTATCCACATCAAAAAAGCGAGTTTCAATGCCCTGATTGACCATATTATGAGCAAATAAATTGTAAGTGCCGCCATATAAAGCGGAAGACGCAATAATATTATCGCCTGCTTTGGCAATGGTTTGAATGGCATATAAAATCGCCGTCATACCGCTTGCGGTGCAAAGTGCGGCAACACCGCCTTCAATCGCTGATAAGCGTTGTTCTAAAACATCGGCAGTGGGGTTCATAATGCGGGTATAAATATTGCCTGGCACTTTCAAATCAAACAAATCCGCACCGTGCTGGGCGTTGTCAAAAGTGTAACTCACCGTTTGATAAAACGGCACAGTCGCCGAATGCGTGGTCTGTTCAGGAGTATAACCTGCGTGAATGGATTGGGTTTCGAGTTTCATTGTTATCTTCCTTTGGGTTTATTATTTATTCACTCATTTGAGTGCACAATTGCTGATTTTAGTATGATTATTAGATTTGTGAAATATCTTTAAGAATTTTTCAGGTTGCTTGAAAGAAATTTTATATTA
>JAFWRB010000047.1 GCA_017508845.1 Neisseriaceae bacterium
AAGCGGCTTTTTCGCCGCCGAATGCTTCGTATGCCATTAGGGCTTCTGCGGCAGTCATTAAAGATGGTCCGCCGCCCATATAAATCGACACTTGCAGCATTTCCATAAATTCCGCACGCGTGCAGCCCATTTTGGCGAGTGCTTTGGCGTGAAATGCCAAACAGCCCTGACAGCGAGCGGCAACGCCAATCGCAATGGCAATTAATTCTTTTTGTTTCGGACTTAAAGCCGTGTCTGTGGCGGCGGCTTGTGCCATTTGTCCAAAACCTTTCATGGTGTCGGGAATTTCTTTGCGAATTTCCGCTAATTTAGCGTTTAATTCGCCTGTTAAACCGACATAATCGTGTTGCATATTCAAAACTCCTTATTTTTTGCAGGTGTTGATTTTCAAAATGCTGTACAAGGGGCAGTAACCGATCAGTCCGCCCAACAATGGCACAACGCCTACCCAGCACCATTTTGCCCAAGAAGCGTCTAAAAATAAGGCAATGGCAATCAATATAATGCCAACAACAATTCGTAAAATGCGGTCAATACCGCCAACATTTGCTTTCATGATTTTTCCTTTACTCATCTATTTCAGGCTGCCTGAAAGTAAAAAACAGCCTGCGTTAAAAAATAATACGCTCACAATATGAAAAAAATTTTCATTTAAAATCAAGTGATTATTCTTTGTTCCACGGCATTTGAGCAAGCAATACAGCCAAGCCGCAAAATCCTGTGAGTCCTGCAAACAACAAGCCTGCACCGACAAATCCGCTTAATAAAAAGAACCATTGGGACACGAAAAAACCCAACAGCACGCCAAGCAAAATTAGGCTGCCAGCACCGATTTGTACTTGTCGCATAATATCGAGTGTGCTTTTGCCATTGCCGTCTATTGGCAGTCCTGCGGCTTTCCACGCTTTTAAGCCGCCGTCTAATAAATAGACTTCGCCGCAATTGCAAGCACATTGAGCAAGATTTTGTGCGTTAGATTGTGTTCTCATACCCGATAGGCAAGAGAAAATTAAAGTGGCATTTGGGGGAAGTTTGTCGGCAGAGATTTCGCCGACTGGAATACATTTCGCTCCGCTAATGTGTTGTCGTGCATATTCATCATTGGAGCGAATATCAATTAAAACGGCTCCGTTATCAATCAGTTGCGCCGCTCGCTGTGCATTGATGGTTTGAATGGTCATTTTTTTCGTCCTGAATTAAGGGACAAAAAATTTCTTTCAAGACAGCAATCACTTTGGCTACGCGTTCATCGCAAATTTTATAGTACATTGCTTGGGCATCTCGCCGCACTGCCAATAAGCCTTCGATACGCATTTTTGCCAAATGTTGCGATAATGCCGATTGGCTTAAATTGGCTACATTTTCATGCAGATGATTGACGCACATTTCACCGTTTGTCAGCAATAAGCACAAAATCTGCAAGCGATTGGGATTGCCCAATGTTTTCAAAAACTCTGCCACGACAAGTGATTGGTCTTCCAAAGAAAGATTTTGTTGTTGTGTTTCCATTTTAGTTTTTCCTAATATAACTAAATGCTAAAATAATGTCAAGAAAATTTTTTACTTATTTTTTTCTTGTTATATGAAAGTTTTTCATTTTACCATTGTTGAATAATAAAGCAAATAATATTTTTTATTCAAAATCAATGAGTTTCTTGTGTATTAAATATTTTCATAGACTTGATGCTTGTTTGTGGAAAAAAAGTATGTACTCATTTTTCAGGCAGCCTGAAACCCTTGCCGTCATTGCTTCGCCTTGCTTGGGCAAGGCTCGCAATGACGAATTCCCTGCACGGGAAGTGCCTACCCCTGCACGGGAAGTGCTTTCAGGCAACCTGAAAATTATTTTCAAAAATTAAGCCACAAAATCCCCCCACAGCGTTTGCACGGCGGCAATGGTTGCCAAGCCTGCGGTTTCGGTGCGTAAAATGCGTTTGCCTAATTGAATGGGGACAAAACCTTTGTCTTGTGCGGCTTGTTCTTCTGCGGCTGAAAAACCGCCTTCTGCACCAATTAACAACACTATTTTTTGCGGTTTATTTTGTATTTCTGTCAATTTCAGGCTGCCTTGTGGTGAGAGTAAAATATATTTATCTGCAATGGGTAAGTTATTGAAAATATTGTGTAAAGATTGCACAGGTTGAATTTTAGGAACCGTGTTTCTACCGCATTGCTCGCAGGCGGCAATGGCGATTTCTTGCCAGCGGCGGCAGCGTTTTTCCGCTCGCTCGCCTGATAATCGTACGCTGGAAAACTCACTTAACACTGGGTAAATTTCTGCCACGCCCAATTCAACCGCTTTTTTCACGGTAAAATCCATTTTTTCACCTGTGGAAACCGCTTGGATTAACACAATATGTACAGGGCTTTCGCGATTAACGGCGTTTTTTTCGCCTATTTCTGCCCAGTAAGCATTTTTGCTTTCAATGTTTAATACAGCAGGGTATTCGTAACCCTTGCCGTCAAACAGAGTAATGCGTTCGCCATTTTTTAATCGCAAAGAATTGATATGACGAACAGTATTTTCAGGCAGCCTGAAAACGCTTTTTTCAGATAAATTTGGAATGTAAAAACGGGGCATAGTGTTTTTAAAATTCAGGCTGCCTGAAAAAAGGCAGCCTGAAAAAGAAAGATTAAAATACAAAAGCGTCTGTGGCTAATGAATTTTTGCCTTCAATTAAGGAAGGAATATTCGTATCAAACAACACCTTATGTGTGAAAGTGTCGTCTTTTTCACGCGTAATCAGTACCGCTCGTTTAACAGGAGCAGAACCCAAAACCGTTACCAATCGTCCGCCCACAGCCAATCTTTGACGCAATATTTCTGGAACTTGGCTGACAGACGCACCAATGTAAATTGCCTGATAAGTTTCGCTGCCATAAGCGGTTTCATCAAAGCCGTCTCGCACTTCTAACGACACATTATCAATGCCCACTTTTTGCAAATTGATTGCGGCACGGGCAGATTGCTCGCCGTCTAAATCAATAGAAGTAACTTTGCCTGCCATTTTCGCCATCACCGCAGTGGCATAACCGCCGCCTGTGCCGATTTCCAAAACGCTGTCGGTTTCCTGCAAATCTAACGCCTGAATCAGTCGTGCGACAATTTTTGGCTCAATCATCAACGATTTATTCGGCAATACCAAGTGCATATCGGCGTATGCATACGCTTTTTGTTCTTCGCTAACAAATTCTTCGCGTGGCAATTCTTGCAAAACATCTAACAGACGAAAATCCAACACATCCCAAGGACGAATTTGTTGTTCAACCATATTAAAACGAGCGCGTTCAAAATCCATTTTCTGCTCCGTTGCGTGCCTTATGGCAGTATTCTTAAAAATCCCGTCATTATCGCATATTTTAAAAAGGGTGTGTTGTGCTTCGTCTTGTGATTGAATGGGTAAATTGATAAAAACAATGAAAAACAGATAAAAATAGAATATGGTTAATGTTTCAGGCAGCCTAAAAAAATAAGTTTATTCAGGCTGCCAGAAAATAAGGTTTATTTCACGAAGTGAAATTTTTATTGACGAAGTCAATAAAAGGTTTGCGAAGCAAACAAGCCGAAATTTAGGCGAAGCCAAAATAAGGTTTATTTCACGAAGTGAAATTTTTATTGACGAAGTCAATAAAAGGTTTGCGAAGCAAATAAACCGCAATTTAAACGAGCCGTCAGGCGAAGTTAAAATAAGGTGATATAAATAGATATACCCATTCAAAACAACAACGCTTATTCAATGCCTGCTTGTTGTTTAATGTCGTCCATCGCTTGGGTTAAATGCAAACGCAAAGTGTCATGCACGGCTTCGTCTAATTCATTCGGTAATTCGTGTTGCAACTGCCACGCCAAAGATGACATATAGCGTTGCAAGGCATTTTTTACCGCTCCTGCAATAACCTGATTTAAATGCGGACGCAGTTTTTCTGTCAGTTGCTCAATCAACACTTCTTCGTCCATCACAGCAACTTTTTGCTGTTTGGCAATCGGCGGTTCAACCACTTTCACCATATATGACGGTGATTGTGAAACTTTCGGCGGCGTGGCAAATAAATCTTGCACTTCGTCATAAGCAGTTTTATTTTGCGTAGCAGGCGGTTCAATATTATTATCCGCAGGCGTGTTTTCTTGATTGGTGTCTTCTTCTAAATATTCAAAAAAGTTTTCGCCTGCCGTTTCCATTTGCAATTTTTCTTCGGGTGTGAGCATAACGGTGTTATTTCCATTTGGCTCACCTTTGGATAATATATCTTCGGCAGTTTGTTGCCAAACATCGCCAAAAAGTACTTGCACGGAATTGTCATTCTCGTCATCGGCTAATAAATTGTGTTTTTTTTGCCATTCTTTTAAGTGTTGTTGAAAGGCTTTATTTTTGATATTTTTTTCGTCATCAGTCGGCGGCGGCGGCATTTCGTTTTTGCCCGCACGAATGTTTTGTTGTTGTTTTAGTAATTGAACCCAAGACGGGTCTTCATTGTGTTGATTGTTTCTGCTCATTGTGGTGATTTCCGAAAAAAGTGTGAAAGGGTGTTTTATTTTAAAATGAATAGTATATTTCTGTCAAAGTGATACTGAATATAAATAAACTATTTTCAGGCAGCCTGAAAGATAATATTGTGTTTAGCCTGCCTGAAAAAAATCTCGAACATTACCGTTCGAGATTTTTATGTCATTGAAAAATGGCTTATTTAGCAGCCAAACTTTCTAATGATTTACCACTTTTGAGTGCTTGTTCAACCCAGAAAGGTTTGCGACCTTTGCCAGACCAAGTTTCGCCAGTAGTAGGATTAACATAGCGTTTGCGGTTGTTTAAGTATTCTTGAACATCAGCCAAAGAAACATTGTATTTGTCCATTTTGGCAACGATGTCGCGAACAACGGCAGAGCGTTGATTTTTCAATTTTGAAATTTCTGCCGCAATTTTTTGCTGTTGTTTGGCTAATTCAGCAATGCGTTTTTGTGTTTTTTGATCTAATTGTTCCATATGAAAACCTCATCATGGTTGTTGAAAAAAATTGTATGTTTTTCATTCTATCCAAATTTTTTTAATATAGCAATATTTATTGCTTTTTCTACAAAATAAAATCGTTATTGTGTCATTTATGATACAATTCGTCCCTGTTTTTTTAAGAATGTATTTTAACAAAATGATTAGTACAAATAATTTAACAATGCAATTTGGCGAAAAGCCGCTTTTTGAAAATGTGTCGGTAAAATTTGACGGTGGCAATCGTTATGGTTTAATCGGTGCAAATGGTTCGGGTAAATCTACTTTTATGAAAATTTTGGGCGGTGATTTAGAACCCACAGCAGGCGAAGTGGCAATAGAAGCAGGCTTGCGTTTAGGTAAATTACGCCAAGACCAGTTTGCTTATGAAGATAAAAGAGTGCTCGATGTGGTTTTAATGGGACACACGGAAATGTGGGCGGCGATGGTTGAGCGGGACGCTATTTACGCCAATCCTGAATCAACCGAAGACGATTATATGCACGCGGCAGAATTAGAAGCAAAATTTGCCGAATATGACGGTTATACTGCGGAAGCAAGGGCTGCGGAATTATTAGACGGTGTGGGAATTGAACAATCGCTTCATAATGCCACTATGGCAGAAGTGGCACCTGGTTTTAAATTACGGGTTTTATTAGCCCAAGCCTTATTTTCTAAACCCGATGTTTTGCTGTTAGATGAGCCAACCAATAATTTGGATATTAACACCATTCGCTGGTTAGAAGGGGTATTGAACGATTACGATTCTACGATGATTATTATTTCGCACGACCGCCATTTTTTAAATGAAGTTTGCACGCATACGGCTGATGTGGATTATGGCGGCATTACGCTTTATCCAGGTAATTACGATGATTATATGTTAGCGTCAGCCCAAGCCAAAGAAAGGGCAATGCGAGATAACGCCAAAGCGAAAGAAAAATTACAAGAATTGCAAGAGTTTGTTGCACGCTTTTCGGCAAATAAATCCAAAGCACGCCAAGCAACAAGTCGTCAAAAACAAGCGGATAAAATTAAAGCAGAAATGGTGGAAATTAAACCGTCATCTCGTCAAAATCCGTATATTAGATTTGTGGCAGACGAAAAAGTCAAGTTGCACCGTCAAGCGGTGGAAGTGGAAAATTTGGCTAAATCATTTGATAAAAAATTGTTTGAAAAACTGTCGTTTATCTTGGACGCAGGCGAAAGACTGGCTATTATTGGTCCAAACGGTGCAGGTAAATCGACTTTATTAAAATTGCTCGCAGGTGCGTTTGATGAACACTATTCAGGCAGCCTGAACGCAGACAATGGCACAATTAAATGGGCAGAAAAGGCTCAGATTGGCTACTACCCACAAGACCACGAAAACGATTTCGACTGCGATTTGACGCTTACCGAATGGATGCGACAATGGGGTAGGGAAGGCGATGACGAACAAGTGATTCGTGGCACTTTGGGACGCTTACTCTTTGGCGGTAGTGAAGTGGGCAAACAGGTGAAAGTGTTGTCAGGCGGAGAAAAAGGCAGGATGCTTTACGGCAAACTCATCTTGCAACGCCCCAATGTGATGATTATGGACGAACCCACAAACCATATGGATATGGAAAGCATTGAGTCCTTAAATATGGCATTAGAAAAATACAACGGCACGCTGATTTTCGTATCCCACGACCGCCAGTTTGTGTCATCTTTGGCAACGCAAGTTATCGAATTAGACGGAAAAGGCGGCTTTGATTACTATCAAGGCGGATACGAAGAGTATTTGGCGAAAAAGGGCTTAATCTAACGAGCAATGAATTCTTTTCAGGCAACCTGAAAAAACGGAAGAATGTATCTTCCGTTTTTTTATTACATTACTTCTAACACTTCAATCCCTAACAAATTTAAGCCTTGTTTTAAGGTTTTGCCAGTAAGTTGTGCTAATTGCAGGCGGCTTGATTTGACGCTGTCTTCTGCCGATAAAATCGGGCAGTGTTCGTAGAAATGCGAGAATAGGGTAGCGACTTGGTATAAGTATGCCGCCAAGTAGTGTGGGCAAGACGATTTGGCAACACTTGACAGTACTTCTTCAAATTGCAATAAGCATAAGCCCAAACGGTGTTCGGCGGGCTCCCTTATGTTCAGGCTGCCTGAAACGCTGCCCTCTGCTTTGCGTAATAGGCTGGCAACGCGTGTGTAGGCGTATTGCAAATAGGGGGCGGTGTTACCGTCAAAGGAGAGCATATTTTCCCAGTCGAAAACATAGTCGCTGGTGCGAATTTTGCTTAAATCGGCGTATTTCACCGCACCTATGCCCACTGCATTGGCGATTTTGGTAACTTCTTCGTTTGATAAATCGGCATTTTTTTGTCGTACCAAATCGGCGGCACGAGATACGGCCTCGTCTAATAAATCGGCAAGTTTCACGGTGTCGCCCGAACGCGTTTTGAACGGTTTGCCGTCTTTACCCAACATTGTGCCAAAGGCAATGTGTTCTGCCAAAACGTTTTCAGGCAGCCAACCTGCTTTGCGACACACGCTGAATAATGCGGCAAAATGTAAAGATTGCCGTGCATCAACCACATAAGCAATGCGGTTTGCGTGCAACTCATTCACGCGAAAACGCACGCACGCCATATCGGTTGAAGCATATAAAAAGCCGCCGTCTTGTTTCTGCACGATAAACACAGGTGTTTTGCCATCTCGTTCAGGAAATTCGGGCAAATCGACCAACTTCGTGCCGTTATCTATTCGGGCAATGCCTTTTTGCAACAATTCATCAACGGTAGGTTGTAAGTCTTTGTTATAAAAGGACTCGCCACGCACATTTTCAGGTGTTAAAAGCGTATTTAAGCGAGTGTATATATTTTGTGCGTGTTGTAAAGAGATTTTGACAAAATATTTCCATAATTTCAATACCTTATCATCACCGCTTTGCAATTTTACAACATACTGCCGTGCGGTATCGGCAAATTGAGCGTCTTCATCAAAACGCACTTTGGCGTTGCGATAAAACTGCTCTAAATCGGCTAATGCTATGTTTTCATTGCCTATTTTTTGTTGTTCCACAAGGTATGCCACTAACATACCGAACTGCGTTCCCCAGTCGCCCACATGGTTTTGTGCCACAACATTCGCCCCTAAAAATTGCAACACACGGGAGAGAGCATCGCCGATAATGGTTGAACGCAAATGTCCTACATGCATTTCTTTGGCTAAATTCGGTGATGAATAATCAATCACAACCGTTTGATTGTTTTCAGGCAGCTCCACATTTAAGCGATTGTCAAGTAAGGCTGCCTGAATATTTTTTTCAATAAAATCAGTAGATAAGGTTAAGTTTATAAAACCTGGCCCTGCCACTTCGGCTTTCCCTAACAAGGGACAATCAGCCAAAATATTGGCAACTTGGGCGGCTAATTCACGCGGATTTTTTTTCAACTTTTTCGCCGCTCCCATTATGCCATTGATTTGATAATCACCAAAATCAGGGTTAGAAGACGCTTTTAAAATAATTGCCTCACCAGCCAAATCCGCCGCTGCAAAGGCGTTTTCAACGGATTGCGTTAATTCATTTAAGATATTCATCGTTATTTTATCTATGCTAAAAGGCGATATTTTAACTTGACACGCCACAAAAAGAAGTAAAATATTCACACTCTGACATAAAAATTGAGTAAAAAATGACGGACAACAGCAACCCCTTTACTTTTTGGCAACAATTTTGGCAACGCACAGCCACGCAATCGCCGTTTTTTAACATTCCGATGACAGCGGAAGAAATAGAAAAACGCCAGCAAGAACTCAAACACATTGAGTTATTTTTGGATTTCAATCTACAAGCCGTGCGTTCGCATATTTCTTTATTAGAGCAGCAAAAACAATTTATGCACACGGCGGAAAATATGGCAAAAAGTTTTTACGGCGGCGGTGAGAAAGATGAAGAAAAACAATAAGTTTCAGGCTGCCTGAAAGATTAAATAAAATGAATAAATCCTTATTTTTGCTTTCTATTTTATGTACGCTATCCGCTTGTTCGCCCAAAGTGGAAGAGAATGTCAGGCAGCCTGAAAATAATCAAGTTGAAGTGATTTCTGCCGAAATTGTTGATAAAAGCCGTGAAAATGCGGATAAAAGCGATGAAAAAGACGCTTTTGGTATTGCGTCCATTTATGCCGAAGATAATCGCCCGCCGTTAGAAATTCGCACCGCCGCATTCAAAAAAATTGCGGAAGATATGAAAGGTTTGGAAAAAGTGGTCAATGGCGAACTGCCGCACGAGCCTGATAAATTTTTGGAGCAAGTGGTTGAATTTTTTGGCGACGCACACGAACCTTTTCATTATTTTGAAGCCCAAATGCCGCCCGATGATAAACGCGGCAATGCAAAAGCAGAAATCTGGACGGACGAAGACGGCTTTTTTAATCAACAAGTTAAATTCGCCGAACGCACAAGTGAATTTTTAGAAGCAACCATTACCGATGACCTAAACAAAATCAGACCTGCTTTTGAAAAATTAAGTCAAACTTGCACAGAATGTCATCAAGGTTATAGAGAAAAATAGTTGAGCCTGCCTGAAAAATGATTTTGCACCGCATTTACAATTTTTTATGGACAATCGCTCCGCCTGTGTTGCGTTATTATTTACGCAAAAGGGCGAAGAAGAATTCGGATTATTCGCTTTATTGGGACGAACGCTTTGGCGTGCCGTATGATAATCCTGTGAAAAATGCGATTTGGATTCATGCCGTTTCTGTGGGCGAAACGCGGGCGGCTATGCCTTTGATTGACACATTGCAAAAAAGGCTGCCTGAAACTTCTTTTCTCATCACGCAAACCACGCCCACAGGACGCAAAACCGCACAGCAACTTTTTGCGAATGTTCAATGTCGTTATTTGCCGTATGATAATCCTAAATATATCAAACAGTTTCTTGACGAACATGCACCTAAAATCGCCATTTTTATGGAAACCGAAATTTGGGTCAATTTGCTTAATGAATGTAAAAAACGCCACATTCCCACAGTGTTGGCAAATGCACGGCTTTCGGAAAAATCGCTATCAGGTTATTTGAAATTTGCGTCTTTATTTCGTCCTGCATTTTCATCTTTAACGCATATTTTTGCCCAAACTGCGGCAGACGCTCAACGCTTAAAACAAGTGGGGGCAAGGGAAATCACTGTGGCGGGCAATACCAAATACGATATGCCGATAACGGACGCGATGCGACAATTAGCCGCTGAATTTCGCCAAAAAATAGGCACTCGACCTGTGGTTTTGTGTGCCAGCACCAGAGAAAAAAATGGGGTAGATGAAGCGCATTTGCTGTTAAATGCGTGGAAAAAGCAGGAAAATGCAGTTAAAAATACACTTTTAGTGATTGTACCACGGCACCCTGAAAGATTTCAGGCAGCCTGTGAAACTGCCCAAAAATTGGGTTTTACCGTGCAAAATCGCTCGGATAATCAAATGGTTAGCGAAAACACGCAAGTGTGGATTGGCGATTCGATGAACGAGATGACGGCGTATTTATTGTGTGCAAATTGGGTGTTTGTTGGCGGTTCATTGGTTGATACGGGTTGCCAAAATGTGATTGAACCTTTGTTGTGTCAAAAGCCTGTGCTGTTTGGTTTTTCCACTTACAACTTCGCCCAAGCCACGCAGGACGCACTTTTAGCAGGCGTGGCGTATCAAGTGCAAAGTGCCGATGAATGGGCTGAAACGCTTTTGCAACTGATTGATAATCCAAAAGAAATGGAAAAAATGCAACAGAAAATTGGCGATTTTATTCAGCAGCACACGGGGGCAGCAAAAAAAATTGCCGATGATATTGTGCGGATTATGGGTAATTGATTGATAAATATTTAATTTTTTTATTGAATGGATTTTCAGGCTGCCTGAAACGCGTTGTGCAAGCCTTGTTTATTGTAAAAACGAACATTTTTCAAGGGTTTTTTGTATGAAATAATTTCATATTAAAACGCCGTCTTAATTCATTTCTTATCTACGCACAATATTTAATTAGAAAGTAAAAAATAATATCTTGATATATCAAAGAAAAAACAATTTTCAAATTTAAATATTAGTTAAATTTTATTGATAAAACCATTTTTAACTTATTGATTTTAATTGAAAAAAAATTTCTTGCCTTGCTTGGCGTTTATCGGTATGCTTTGGACTGTTTCCAGTAAGCAAATAAAGGAAACGCCACTTGCGGGGCATTCGAGAAACGAACACAATTTGTTTCGCCCCTTTTTATCAACCACGAATTTATGGAGACATAAATATGAAAATCTCACAAGCATTGGACGAATGTATGGCGATTGACGGTGCGATTGCCGTATCAGTTGTAGATTCTAACAACGGTTTTATGTTAGGTGCTCAAGGCAAAGGTTTGGACTTGGAATACGCTTCGGCTGGTAACACCGAGTTGTATCACGCCAAACAAAAAATTATGAAAAACTTGGGCTTAACTGGTGAAAAAATCGATGATTTCTTAATCACTTTGACCACTCAGTTGCATATTTTAATGCCTGCTCATCACTTGGACGGTGTGTTCATTTACTTCATTTTGGACAAAAACAAAGGCACTTTGGCTTTGGCTCGCCGTCAATTAAAAGACATCGCAAACAAATTGGAACTGTAATCTAACAGTTTGAAAAAACGGACGATTTTTTGTAATCGTCCGTTTTTTTCGGTGAAATATTTTCAGGCTGAAACCTTTGCAAAACTCAATCTGAAACGAAAAAGCGTCCGTTATAGGGTGGGCATTCTTGCCCACCACTCTGCCTGCGGCGTTGATTATTTATTGATATTTAAGAAAATTCCGCCCTGTCGGGCGGTTGGTGGGCTGGAAAGCCCACCCTATAACATTTACATTTATTATATAGATAAGTAGGTTTTGCAAAGGTTTCAGGCTGCCTGAATGTTTGCTTTGGGGTTGCTCACTGCAAATCCCCCACTCATCTTTTGACATACATTAAATAAATATGAAAAAAATTTGTTTTGTCGTGCAACAGGCAGTATGATTAAGCCTAATTCTTGATGAGTAGTGTGATTAAGAATTACCAGCAAAGGGTAGAAAAGACAAACACCATTTGTTTTGCCCTTTAAAATCAACCCCCAAAATGGAGACATAAGTATGAAAATTTCACAAGCATTGGACGAATGCATGGCAATCGATGGTGCAATCGCTGCGTCTGTTGTAGATTCCAACAACGGTTTTATGTTGGGTGCACAAGGCAAAGGTTTGGACTTGGAATACGCATCGGCTGGTAACACCGAGTTATATCATGCAAAACAAAAAATCATGAAAAACTTGGGGCTCACCAACGAAAAAATCGATGATTTCTTGATTACCTTGACCACTCAGTTGCATATTTTAATGCCTGCTCATCAATTAGATGGCGTGTTCATTTACTTCGTATTGGACAAAGCCAAAGGCACATTGGCTCTGGCTCGCCGTCAATTAAAAGACATTGCTGGCAAATTGGAACTGTAATTGAACACTGTTCAATAAAAAAGCGGACGGTTAAAAAACCGTCCGTTTTTCTTTTTGGAGATTAAAATGAAATAATTATGCTTTCACCGCCCAAGCATTGCACCAACCGCCGCTTTCTACTTCAAAGCCTTTGTACATCGTGCAAGTGCCTGATTGTTCGTTAATGGCGGTATAGTTTGTGCAAGTGGCACATTTTTGACCGTCTTGATATTTGGCGTATTTTTGTTTATCTACGCGTGAAGCGTCTGGCACATAGCCCAATGCTTTGGCAGCGGGGTTGTTGTCCGCACTTAATTTCGGTTCAGCCAAAGCGGCATTACCTAAAACAGTAACTGCGGCAACCGCAGGTACAACCTGAAACAAGAAAGTTCTGCGAGTGGTCATTTTGTGTTCCTTTTAGTTCGTTAATTGGTAGAGCAAAAACGATTGCCCTGTGATTTGTGTAATTGAATTATACAATAGAAAACTAACTTATGATAATTGATATTTATCATATAAAGCATAAAAAAACGCTATATCTTGAATAAGTTATTAAAATATTTCAGGCAGCCTGAAAAACTTAACACGCAGTTGTAACTTTTAATCCGTCATACGCCATTGCCACATTGGGCGGGCATTGGGCGTTGGTTTCGTCATAATTCAATTTATGCGTGGTGTGAATTAAATAAGTTTGTTTGGCGTTGATTTTTTTTGAAAAATCAACCGCTAATTCAAAACTTAAATGAGACGGATATTTTTCCATCATCAAACAGTCGATAAAAAGATATTCCACGCCTTGCAAGGCGGCGATTGTGGTTTCGTCTATATCGGAAATGTCGGTCAGCCACGCAATGTTGCCGATTTTATAGCCCAAAACTTGCCAGCGACCGTGCGGTAACGAGAAATATTGCACGCTAATGCCATGAATATCAGCGGTTTTGCCGTGTCCGTCTAAAATGTGTGGCACTAAAACTGGGCGATTCCAGTGTTTGCACGGTGGCATAAAGGCGTATTCAAAACGGCTTTGGGCGTTTTCCATTGTAAAAGAATTGCCATAAATATCAATGGCTTGTTTTTTGCGAAAACAATAAGCACGCAAATCGTCTATGCCGTTAATGTGGTCAGAATGTGGGTGCGTGTATAAAACCGCATCAACCGCAGGGATTTTTTCGCGTAAGGCTTGATTGCGAAAATCTGTGCCTGTGTCGATGATAAAATGTTTGCCCGCCACTTCAATCCACGCTGAACAACGCGAACGGCGGTTTTTGGGATTGTCGGACTGACAAACCGCACAATCGCAACCAATCACAGGGCTGCCTGATGAACTGCCGCAACCTAAAACGGTTAAAGTTAATGTACTCATAGTCGTTTTGCCTTATTGAATAAGCGGAAAAAATTGTCTGTTGTGGTGTGGGCGAGTTGCTCAAAATCCATGCCACGCAAATTTGCCACAAATTCCGCCGTATGTCGTGTGTAAGCGGGCTGGTTGAGTTTGCCACGATGCGGAGCAGGGGCTAAATAGGGAGCGTCTGTTTCGACCAAAATCCTATCATCAGGCACTATTTTACAGGCTGCCTGAACTTTCTGTGCGTTTTTAAAAGTAACAATTCCTGAAAAAGAAATATAAAAACCCAAATCCAAAGCGGCTTTGGCAAAGGCAGTATCTTCGGAAAAACAATGGATTACGCCGTTATCCGCTTTTTCTTCTTGTAAAATTTTAATGGTATCTTTTGGGGCTTCTCTTGTGTGAATAATCAAGGGAACGCCTACGGCTTTTGCCGCTTGAATATGCACACGAAAACGATTGTGCTGCCACGCCAAATCACCTTGACACCAGTGATAATCCAAACCCGTCTCGCCGATTGCCACAACGCGTGGGTGTTGCGAGCGAGCCACTAATTCATCAAAAGAAAATTCTGCCGTATCTTTGTCCGCAGGGTGAATGCCGACAGACGCAAAAATATGGGGGTGTTGTTTTGCCAGCAACAAAACTTCGTCCGCTGTTTGACGCGACACCGACACCGCCAAAGCATAAGACACTTGATTTTCTTTCATATTATCAAGCACTTGTGGCAAGTTTTCTGCCAGTTCGGGAAAGTTAATATGACAATGAGAATCGACTAACATCATTATTTTTTATTTCGTAAAAGGTTTATTTTACATCGTTCAGGCAGCCTGAAAAATTATTCTCTTATTAATCCTAACTTTTGCAACAAAACGCTGTCTTCATTTTCTTCCTTATTATTTGGTGTTACCAATAATTTATCGCCGACAAAGATTGAATTTGCCCCTGCCAAAAAGCACATGGCTTGCACGGACTCGGGCATTTGCGTTCTGCCTGCGGAAAGTCGCACGAAACTTTTAGGCATAGTAATGCGTGCAACCGCTACGGTTCGCACAAATTCTGTCCAGTCTAAATCGGAGGCGTTTTGTAGTGGCGTGCCTGACACTTTGACTAACTGGTTAATCGGCACGCTTTCAGGTTGCGGGTCGAGATTGGCTAATGACGCAATCAATGCCGCTCGGTCAGCACGATTTTCTTCCATACCCACAATACCGCCACAGCAGATTTTTAAACCTGCACTTCGTACCTTGCCCAAAGTGTCCATACGGTCTTCCACTTGGCGAGTGTGGATAATGTTGTTGTATTTGTCAGGAGCGGTGTCTAAATTGTGGTTGTAATAGTCCAAGCCTGCGGCTTTTAGGTCTTCTGCCATACCGTCTTGCAACATACCAAAAGTGCCGCAGGTTTCCATTCCTAACGCCTTGACTGCACTGATGATTTTGGAAACCGTTTCAATATCTTTGGGCTTGGGACCACGCCACGCCGCCCCCATACAAAAACGGCTTGCCCCACGCTGTTTGGCGATTTGGGCTTTTTTGATGATTTCGTCAATATCCATCATGGTTTCTTTGGCTAATCCCACGCCTTTATGATGAGCCGATTGCGGACAATAAGCACAATCTTCTGGGCAACCCCCTGTTTTTATGGATAAAAGTGCAGAAATTTGTATTTTGTGTGGGTCAAAATTTTGACGATGAACGGAGGCTGCCTGAAAAATTAAATCTAAAAACGGCAGGTCAAATAATTCTTCCACTTGGCATTTTCGCCAGTATTGAGCGGTGGGGTGGGGTGTTGGTTTGGCTTGTGGTTTTAATAGGTGTTCGGTCATTTTTTTTCCTTTAATAGCGGAATGATTTTATGGAAATATTTTTACTGTTTGCAAATTGTTCAATTTGGTTAATAAAATGTTTTAACTGATTAATTTCTATTAACGCAAGCAATTTATATGATTTATTGTGTGTTGTTAAAATAATTTCAACTAATTGTCGATTACTTAATTGTCTGCCAGTTTTTTGAAATAAATAGTTTTTTAATCGAATAGATTGAATATTATTGATTAAAATATTTTCTTCTATTTTTCTTAAAAAATAAGAATCAAAAAGAAAAGGATTTATTATTTTATAATAAGGCAACCTGAATTGAATAAAATTATTATCATAGCCGATGTAATCAACTGCACCTTTTTTATCTTCAATAAAATTACTGATTATATTTTTACACCACACGGCAATTATAACAATTAAAATAAATAAAATTATTTCTTCAAATAATATAAATTCAGTATCGATTATTGGTTTGCTATTTCCTGTTAAAATTAAAATTTCCCAAATAATATCACCAAGCCAAAACAAAGGCAAAGTAATAACCCATATTTTTACCCAAAAATCAATTGGTTTTTTATTGATATAAATAAGCGTTAAATTTTCAAGTGGCTGTTTCATTTATTGTTCCTTAACAGGCAAAAACATAAAATAAATAGCGGCGGCAATTAACACAAATGACACCGCATAATTCCATCGCCATTTTTCTTGCAGAAATAAAACCGCAAAGCCTGCAAAAATAATTAACGATAAAACTTCTTGAATAATTTTTAATTGAAACGGCGAAAAACCGTCTATTTTGCCAAAATAATTATTGGCAGGTACCATAAAAATATATTCAAAAAACGCCACACCCCAAGAAATAAAAATTAGGGCAATAATTTCTTTAAAATTATTGGGCGGATTGTCTTTTAAATGACCATACCAAGCGTAGGTCATAAAACAATTTGAAATTGCTAATAATAAAATGGTACGCATTTTTAAAGCTTTCTATGTTTTTAGGCTGCCTGAATTGTTTTTTTACGATACACCAAATGGGTTAAATATATCACAAAAAATAATTGTAAAAACAAACCTGCCAACGGAATTAAACACAATAAATAAAAAATAAAACACGCAAAAATAAAAGCACTGCCGCCGCCTTGTTTGATTTGTATTAAAAAATCATCTTGGCTGACGGTATTGGAATAAATATCTACTAAAAAGAATTTGTAAAATAAATAAAAAAATGGAATATGCAAAACAATTAAACCTAAACCTGGAATAAAACATAAAGGCAGGCACAATAAAAATAAACCGATAAATTTAAGGAATACCCACGCCATTTCTTTAATCACAATATAAAAATTGGCTTTGGGGCTAATATTGAATTGATAATGGCGTGCGTCAATTTCAGCGGTAATAATGGGGGTTAATAAACCCGCAATGATTAACGCAATAATGACAGAAAAAATAATAACAAATATAAAACCTAATGAATAAAATAAAAAATACATTAAATAGTGTACAAGCGTTAAATGCAAAAACCAAGATAAGATTTTATATTGTTCAATAAAACCATAATTACCTGTTTCTAAACCTGTTTTAACGCTGTCTAATAATGCACCGCCGCCGATAATAAATAATGTAAAAAAGATAAGCAAAACCATAATCAAAGGCAAAAAAGACCATAAAATAATCTTTTTTGTCCAAAAATCACGAAAGGATAAGGCGAGTAGGTTGCTCATTTTATTGCTTTATTTTATTTCAGGCTGCCTGAACGGGTTTTCAGGCAGCCTGAACAATTTACCATATTTGTCGATTGTTAAAAGTTTCTTTCACTTCTTGCCTAATTTGTGTGCCAAAGCGTTTGCCTAATAGTGTGGCAAAGTCGTCTTTCGGGGTGTAATCAACCATTTTTTCGGCTTTAATCACATCGCGAGAAACGCTGTAAATATTGCCGAAGTCATCAATTAAGCCGACCGCTTTGGCTTCCGTACCTGTATAAACGCGTCCGCTAAACACATCGGGGTGTTGCTGCCATTTGAGTTTTTCGCCGCGTCCTGTTTTGACGGCATTGATAAATTGCTGGTGAATGTCGTCTAACATTTTTTGCCAAATGGCGTTTTTGTTCGGGTGTTTCGGGTGAAAATGGGTCGCCCATACCTTTGTTTTCGCCTGCGGTTTTTAAGCGGCGTTCTACGCCTAATTTTTCAATGAGTTCAGTCGCACCAAAACCGCCGCTAATCACGCCGATAGAACCAACCATAGATGCTTGATTAGCATAGATTTTATCCGCTGCCGCCGCAATATAGTAACAGCCTGACGCACACACATCTTCGGCAACCACATACACAGGAATATTTTTGTGCTGTTCTTTTAGGCGGCGGATTTCGCTAAACGCAGTATCGGAAATCACAGGCGAGCCGCCTGGACTGTCGGCACGAATAATAATGCCTTTGACTTTGTCGTTTTTATAGGCAGATTCCAAACCTTCTAACAGTTTTGTGGCGTTGTCGTTGTAACTGTCAATTACGCCTGATAGCGAAATCACGGCGGTGTGGTCATTTTTTTTGGCAAGCATTAAACTGTTGGCGTTCGTGCCAGTGCCGCTTTTGTCCATATTCATCAGGGCAAAAATCAGGGCAAAAAACGCCAACCAAATAAACAAGCGAATCCATTTGGCGTTGCGGTCTTTGCGTTGTTCGCGATAAACCTGCATTAACAGTTTTTCCAACATGGCTTGTTCCCATGTTTGCGGTTGCTGCTTGGGTGTTTCTGGGGAAGACATAATTTTTTCCTTTTGATTTTAAGGGGTTATAGAAATAAGTGTTGTTTTAAATATTTCAGGCTGCCTGAACAACAATTTTTATTAGGAACTTCTAAAAATTTAAATTGACAATGATTTTTACCTTTTTTAAATGAACAAACGGATTTGTTCAGACCTAACGGTCTTCACTTTTAATTATTTGATATTTATAAAAATATTGTGAGCATCGTTAGATGCGAACAAATCCGTTTATTCAATAAATAAAACTGATTGTTTTTTCATTTTTTAATTTTCAGAAGTTCTCTATTACTCTTCCGTTTTCGGTTTCTTTTTCACCACTTTCAGGCTGCCTGAAAGGGGTTTTTCTGTTTTTTCAGGCGTTTTTTCTGCCGATTTTGTAACCGTCAGCGTATCGTCTTTCTCCTGCGGTTGATATGGCGTGGCTTCAAAAGACATGCCCATGCCGTTTTCGCGTGCGAAAATGCCCATAACATTACTCACAGGCACGGCAATTTCAAATGGCTTGCCGCCAAAGCGTGCCACAAATTCAATCCACTCGTTATCCATTTTCAGCCGCCCAACCGCGGTGTCTTTAATGTTCAACACAATTTGATTGTCTTTGACGAACGCTTTGGGCACTTGTGCATTTTCATCAACAAAAACAATCAAATGTGGCGTATAGCCATTGTCGGCACACCATTCATAAACGGCACGCAAAAAATAAGGTTTTAATTCGTTCATCGTTTTTTCTTTTTTAATTAAAACACTTTCAGGCAGCCTGAAAGTTATTCAAGTTTTATCAAACCACGCCGTCATAACAGCGTGGTTCATCGTAAATATAATAATAAAAACAAATGCTTAACGCCGCATTGCTTTTTCAGACGGCGTGAGAGCGTCAATAAAAGCAGGGCGAGAGAACAGGCGTTCGCCGTATTTTAAAATGCCTGCGGCAGAGTTGTCTAACTGAATGCCGTAGTGGTCTAAACGCCACAAGAGCGGGGCGATGGCCACATCAACCATAGAAAAATTGTTGCCCAAAATATACTTATTATTTTTGGCAAACAACGCCGACATATAAGTTAAGCGTTCGCGAATGGCAAAGCGTGCCGCGTCTTTTTCTTCTTCGCTTGCATTTAAGTTTTCCAAAGTTTGCACATGGCAAAAAAGTTCGCGTTCCATATCAAACAAAAACAATCTTGCACGAGCACGCGAAATCGGGTCGCCAGGCATTAACTGCGGGTGCGGAAAGCGTTCGTCAATGTATTCGTTGATAATATTCGACTCATACAAATTCAACTCGCGTTCAGCCAAAACAGGCACTTGATTGTAGGGGTTCATCACCACTAAATCTTCGGGCTTGTTGAAAATATCTACATCTTTGATTTCAAAGTCCATTTCCTTTTCAAACAACACAATGCGGCAACGGTGCGAAAAAGGGCAGGTAATGCCCGAGTACAAAATCATCATAATCAAAAACCTTGTTCAAAAGATGAAAAAACAGGGGAAATTATACTATTTATTGTGATAAAAAGACAAAATTTTTATTATATCTTGTTGAATTTAATATATATTTTTATATTTTGTGAATAACTTTAATCGACAATTATTTTGAACACATCAAGCGGCTTTGTTTTACAATAGCCACTTTGCACAGAGTAGGGCGTTTTGCCAAAATGACCTTGAACGATTTTATTTACGCACCGTCTTTAACCGCCGTGTTAAAACAAAATAGAGCGGCGTTTTCGGTGCGTCCGACTTTTTCGGATACAACGGATATTCTGCCCGAAGAAACGGATTATTTTCCTGATATATCAACTATTTATGCACGAGAAGTGTTGTTGTGTTTGGACGCAACACCTGTGGTTGCTGCCCGCAGTATTTGTTTGCCAAGTGACGCATATTGGCGGGAAATTTTAAATTGCGGCACGCAATCGTTGGGTTCTCGTTTATTTGACGGCAAAACCGAATGGAGGCGTTCAGATTTTACGGTGGTTTATCAACATTGTTTGTTAGAACAACGATTTAGGCTACCTGAAAACAAAATGATTGCTCTGCGAACTTCGTTATTTGAATACAAAAGCCAAAAATTACTATTAGCCGAATGTTTTTTGCCTGCGTTAAAAGCGTTTGGGTTTGATGAATAGGTTTCAGGCTACCTGAAAGTGAAGTAGAAAAGTTTTTTAATCATTAAAAGGTAAAATTTTATGGCAGCAGTGGGAATGATGATAGTTGTTTTTATGCTAATTGTAGGCGGTTTAATTTATTTAATTATATCCGCTCTAATATGCGTTGGTTTATCTAAAAATAAAAAAACTCGATTATTATATTTTGCTCTTTTCCTTGCATTACCATTATTAGTTGCAACACTTAATTATTACGGTTTTTGTTTTAAGAAAATGCGTTTTTTGAATGAACAAGATATATATGCAATACTAAATAATAGTAAATATAAAGAACCGTCTAATGATTGTTATGGGGCATATGTTTTTTCAAGTAAAAAGACATATGGTCATTTTGAAAAAGATATTGACGGTGGATACTTATATGATGAAGGTTTTTTAGCAAGAATTTTAGGAGTATCATATGCAAAAATTCAAATACAAGACTCAAATCGACCTTATATTATGACAAATTGCGGTAGTATTCATTATAGTGAAATTTAATTTATTTTAATTGTAAAAAGAAATTTAAAGATGACTGACAAAACTTCAACCTTGCCGACAATGGAAGAGATGACTTCAATGTATTTATTTGGTCAAATACGATGAATATTTCAAAAAAATTAAGCATTTATTTGCGTCTTATTCGTTTTGACAAACCGATTGGCACACTGCTTTTATTATGGCCAGCGTGGTGGTCTTTGTGGATTGCGGCGGACGGCAAACCTGATTGGCTGTTGGTTGTGTTATTTGGTTTGGGCTGTTTTTTAATGCGTTCGGCAGGTTGTGCGATGAACGACTTTGCCGACCGTGATTTTGACGGTTTGGTCGAACGCACAAACAATCGCCCCTTTGCCAAAGGCGAAATCACAGGCAAAGAAGCGATGATTGTGTGTGCAGTTTTGTGTTTTTTAGCGGCATTGTGCTTAATTCCGATGAATAAATTGACATGGGCATTAAGCCTGCCAGCGGTGTTTTTGGCACTGTCTTATCCTTTTACCAAACGCTTTTTTGCGGTGCCGCAATTTTATTTAGGCTTGGCGTATTCGTTTTCCATTCCGATGGCATTTGCCGCACAAACAGGCGGCGTGCCCAAAATGGCGTGGTTATTGTATGCCGCCAACACTTGCTGGACTTTGGCGTATGACACTATTTACGCCATTGCCGATAAACCCGATGACTTAAAATTAGGCAATATCAAAACTTCCGCAATTACTTTCGGTCGTTTTGATGTGGCGTGGTCAATGTTTTTTCACTTTGCATTTGACGCACTTATGGCAGTGGTAGGGATTAAAATTCAGGCAAATATTTGGTTTTGGGCGTTTTTGGGTGTGGTCATTGGTTTGCAAATTCATCAATATACACAAATTAAAAATCGCGACCGCCAAAAATGTTTCAAAATGTTTTTGTCGAATAACCGAGTGGGCTTGGCAATGTTTTTAGGCGTAGTTTGTCATTATTTTTTTCGGTAAGCAATAATCAGTGAGCAGTGGGTTTTGTGTTTTGCCCTGTCAGACAAAATGGTTTTTTAGATAACGATTTGAGTAATTTTTCAGGCTGCCTGAAAAATTACGATTTCATCTTCCCTGCCAATTTTTGGCGAATGGCGTCTAATCTGGCGTTGCCCTCTGTTTGGCTTACAATCGGTGCGGTGTTTTTTCTGCCGAAAATTTGAATGTCATCAAGTGGCATTTCGTCTAAAAAGCGGGACGGTTCGTTAAATTGCCAGTGTCCTGCTCGTTTGCGTTTTATGGCGTGGGTTATGGTGAGCGTTTGTTTGGCACGCGTAATGCCCACATACATCAGCCGCCGCTCTTCGTCTAAATTGCCCTCGTCAATGCTGTCTTGGTGCGGAAATAAACCCTCTTCGCACCCCGCCAAAAATACAAAAGGATATTCCAAACCTTTGGCAGAATGTAGCGTACTCAAATGCACCGCGTCCGTTTCTTCTTGCTTTTGATTGTCCAAAATATTCAACAAAGCAATATTCTGCGTGATTTCAAACAGATTTTTTTCATCGCTCTTTTTGCCAATCCAATCGACAAAATCTTGCACATTTTGCCAACGCATCTCACCTTGCTTTTCTTCATTATTATCAATTAAATAGCGTTTGTAAGCGATTTCTTCAAGCATTTTTTCTAATACGAAATTTGCGTTCATCGTTTCTGCTAAATGACGATATTTTTGAATAAACACAATCCATTTTTCTACGGCAGTTTTGGCGTGCGGTGCCAATGCAGATAAGGCTCCCTGACGGCGTGCCGCGTCATACAAACTCTGCCCAAATTGAGCGGCTAATTCATTCAGTTTGCTCATCGTGGTGTCGCCAATACCGCGTTTGGGCGAAGTCGCCGCACGCAAAAAGGCTTGGTCATCATCGGGATTAGTTAAAAGCCGCATATACGCCAAAATATCTTTAATTTCCGCCTTATCAAAAAAACTTTGCCCGCCCGAAATGCGATACGGAATGCGTGCGTTTCGCAAGGCTTCTTCAAACACTCTCGCCTGATGATTGCCACGATACAAAATTGCAAAATCAGAAAATTTTGCATTTTTAATCAAACGATTATGCTGAATTTTGTTCGCAATCGTATCTGCTTCGTGCTGCTCGTCCTGACAAGTCAAAATCTGCACAAAATCACCGTCCGCATATTGGGACCACAGTTTTTTATCAAATAATTTGGGATTATGAGCAATCACGGAATTCGCCACACGCAAAATGCGTTGCGTAGAACGATAATTTTGCTCTAACTTAATGATTTTTAAGTTCTTATAATCTTCCTGCAATTTTTTCAGGTTGCTTATGTCCGCACCACGCCACGCATAAATGCTCTGGTCATCATCGCCCACAACCGTAAATCGGGCTTCATTGCCCGTTAAATGACGCAATAGAGCATACTGACAAGCATTTGTGTCCTGACATTCATCAACCAAAAGATAACGCAATTTCATCTGCCACTGATATTTAATGTCGGCATTGTCCTGAAAAAGCAAACACGGCAGACGAATTAAATCATCAAAATCCACAGCGTGATACGCCAATAATGTGGCGTTATAAGACGCATACGCATTCGCCGCCTGTTTTTCCCAGTCATTTTGAGCCGCCAAAATTGCCTGTTCAGGCGAAATTAACGCGTTTTTCCATAAAGAAATTTGATGCTGAATATGAAAAATTTGCACCTTACCTGTGGTGCTCACCAATTCCGTGAGAACCTTTGCACAATCGGTTGAATCTAAAATAGAAAAGCGTTTTTTTAAACCCAAATGTGCCGCTTCTTGACGAATAATCTTCAAACCCAAAGCGTGAAAAGTACAAATATTCAGGCTGCCTGAA
>JAFWRB010000001.1 GCA_017508845.1 Neisseriaceae bacterium
ACGGTACGGTGTATGACTTTGATAAATTAGCGGATTATCAAGAAAATTTGGAGCAGGACGGGCATTATGGCACGGTTGCGGCGTATGCGGATTTGGATAATGTGTCGGAAGATTATTTTGTGCCTGTGAAAGTCAATTTAGTGGAAGTGCCCCGCCAAAAGGTTGATGTGGGCTTGCAATATGATACATTAGACGGCGTGGGTACGCGTTTGGGTTACACGCATTACAATATGTTCAAACGGGGTTATACGGGTTCGGCGGTGTTGTCGGCAAATCGTTATGAGCAGTCGTTAGGTTTGGGTATTGCTCAACCCAGAGACGATAAAGGGCATTTTTATACTTCATCTATTAACTTCAAAAACAAAGAGTTACAAGGTGTTGAAACCAAAACGCTTGCCACAGGTTTGTGGAAAGCACGGGTGCGAAATAATATTGATTCTCGCGTAGGCGTGGAATATTATTTGGAAGACGCACGCATTAAAGGCGGCGAAAAATTAGGCACAAGTTATGCGACTATGCTGACGGCTTCGTGGAAAAGCAACCGCATTCGTACCAAAGAACGCCCTGCAAATGGTTGGTATTTTTCGGGCAAAGTGGGTTCCACGCTGGGTACGGCGTTATCTACGGCGAATGTGCAAAGGATAACGGCGGACGCGGCGTATTATTTTACGCCTGAACAGAAAAAATACGGCACTTTTATTGCCAAAGGCGGCGTGGGGTATGTGCATACGGATAATCAGGCGAAAGTGCCCAGCGAATTGCTGTTTCGCATAGGCGGTATGGACACGGTGCGGGGCTATGAAAATGAAAGTATCGGCATACCAGGTGAGAATGGCAGCGTTTTGGGCGGCACGGCAATGGCAAACTGGGGCTTGGAATATCAATATCCGATTTATAAAAACTTTGCGTTGGCGTTGTTTCATGACGCAGGTGATGTGAAAAATAAATTTCAGGATATGAAATTCAAACACGCCACAGGCACAGGCGTGCGTTGGTTTAGCCCATTTGCACCGCTGTCGTTCGATATTGCCTACGCCCACGATACGCAAAAAATTGCGTGGTATGTAATGTTGGGGACAAGGTTTTAAATATGTCAAACGAACAACAACAAAACCCAAAAACAACGCAGCCTGAAAAAACGGCAACGCCCCGCAAAAAAAGCAGGGTTCGCCGTGTTTTTAAGTGGCTGTTTGTGTGCGTGGGTGTTTTGTTGATTGTGTTGAGTATTACGCTCTATTATTTACTTGCCACGCATTCGGGCTTAAAAACTTTGGTTTTCAGGCTGCCTGAAAAAGCAGGCGTAACCGTTAAAGCAGACAATTTGCAAGGCACGGTTTGGCGTGGCTTTTCGGCTCAAAATATAACTGTTACCAACCCACAGGGTTTGGATATTGCCTTAACTTCCTTAAAATTTAACTGGCAAAGTCATGAATTATTCAAGAAACACTTAAAAATCAATCAATTAGAATTAGGCAAGTTATATCTTAATGGTTTTCCGCCGTCATCAGATAAAAAAGAACAAACCGAAATCAGGCTGCCTGAAAATGTCAGCCTGCCGTTGAGTGTAAGTGTGGATAGTGTGTCATCAAGCGGCGTTTATATCGGTAAAGACCAAACCGAAATTATAGAAAATGCAGAAATTTCATATTATTACAACCACAAAGAGCATAAAGCAACCATTTCGCAAGTCAAAAGCGAATGGGGTCATGCCAAAGGTAATGCTGTTTTAACAAATCAAACGCCGTTTGCTTTATCGGGCGAAATTGTGGCAAACGGCACGGTGAATCAAGAACCAGCAACGGGGACAATTCACATTTCAGGCAGCCTGAAAGATATTATTTTAAAATCCGATTTAGCGTCTGCAAATGCTCTGTTTGATATTGACGCACAACTTTCTCCCTTTAATAACAATGTAGTAGAACAAGTTCATCATTTAACAGTGCGTGCCGCAAATATCAATCCACGCGATTTTTGGCATAATGCTCCTATTGCGAAAGCAACACTTTATGCCGATATTCGCCCAAATAATACACGAGAATTTTTATCAGGCGAAATCGCTATGGCAAACGAAAAACCGCAAGCGGTTGATTTAGACGGTATTCCGTTTTCCACAGCAAACGGTGCGTTTGATATGCACACAAATGGCTTAATGCAAGTGCATTTTTTGTCTTTGGATTTTTTGAATAACGGCAATATTAACCTTTCAGGCAGCATTAAAAACGAGTTGGATTTAACCGCAGAAATTAAAAAACTCACGCTGTCGGATATTTTATCCACGCAGTCCAAACTGCCTTTGGACGGACAAATCACCGTTACAGGCAAAAATGACGAACCCAAAATTGCGTGGGATTTTACGCGTGGCAAATTAGTGGCACAGGGCGAATTAGATATTATTAAAGACAATCAAGGCACGGCGTTAAATTTGAAAACCGCCGCATTTCACGACAGTCAAGGCGGTGTGGCAGATATTTCAGGCAGCCTGAAATTGTATGACACAATGCCGTTAGATTTTGTTTTGAAAAGCAAAAATTTCAACCCTGTGGTGTTTGGCGATTTG
This sequence comes from Neisseriaceae bacterium, assembly GCA_017508845.1. Classification (GTDB taxonomy): domain Bacteria; phylum Pseudomonadota; class Gammaproteobacteria; order Burkholderiales; family Neisseriaceae; genus RGIG9985. The sequence goes on from JAFWRB010000001.1 coordinate 2,558, forward strand.
TCACCACAAGGCAAAGTCAATGGCGAAGCCCAAGTTTCAGGCAGCCTTTTGGACACACCTAATATTGTGGCAGAATTATTATTTAAAGACAGCGTTGTATCTAATATGCCCTTGAATATTAACGGCAAAGTGCAGTATGCAGACAATCACATTGCCCCGTCCAAAATCGACTTGCGTTTGGGCGAAAATAAAATTTTGGCGGACGGTTCTTTGGGCAGAATGGGCGATAAAATGAATGTCGATATTACTGCCCCCACGCTGGCTCAATTTGGTTTTGGCTTTTCAGGCAGCCTGAAAACACAGGGTTTTATTGCTGATGATTTTCAACATTTAAAAGCCAATTTAAGCGGCAACGCCAACGGCTTTGCTTATCGAGATATAGTTAAATTACAACAACTTAACTTTGATATTATCGCGTCTCCTGACCAAACCGCTCCCCTAAAAATTGTGTTAGACGGCAATCATTTAACCGTGCCGAGCGTGAATATCAGCACGGTGAAAATCGACTTAAACGGCACGCAGGCGGCTCACAACTTAACCGCTTTTGCCGATTTAGTGGCGTTAGATAAGCCCTATCGAGCCGATATTGTGGCTAACGGCGGCTTGGATAAAGATTATAACTGGCGTGGCACGGTCTCGAAATTTAATGCCAGCCGTACTGTGGAAGTGGCGTTGGAAAATCCTGTTAAACTCACCGCAGGCAGCCAGTTAGTGGAATTAGGTCAAGCAAAATGGCGTGTGTTTGGCGGTTCGCTTAATTTGCACCATTTTTCGTGGCGACAAAAAGGCGGCATTAAAACGCAGGGCAAGGCGGATAATATTCAACTGTCGCACTTAAAACATATTGTAGAAATGCCCGTTGAACAAAACTTGGTGCTTGCCGCCGACTGGGATTTGCAATATGACGCAAACGCCAAAGGTGTCTTGAACATTCATCGACAATCGGGCGACATCACCATTCCAGGCAAAAAACGCACGGTAGGCTTAAATAAATTTGAATATCACGCACAACTATTTGCAAACAAAATTCAAAATAAACTCGTTGCCGAAACCGCATTCGGTAATGCAGACGCGGCACTCGATATATCGCAAACATTTGGCGACAATATTCTTGCTGCCCCCATTTCAGGCAGCCTGAAACTGGTTTCAGACGATTTATCCAAAATCAAAGCCTTTCTGCCGCCTGATATGGACTTGGGCGGCAAACTGTGGGCGGACACAACCATTCGTGGCACAGTGGGCGACCCATTGTTATCAGGACATCTCAACGCCGAGAAATTGCGTTATCTTCAATGGAGTACAGGCGTTGTGGTGAATAACGGCACGCTTAAATCTCGTTTTGACGGCAATCGTTGGATTATTGACGGCTTAACATTCTTACACGAGCGAACAGGCGGCAAGATTGATATTACAGGCGAAGTGGTTCGCACAGGCTTTCAGCCAGACGCACATTTGAGCGTTGTGTTTGATAAATACCCCGTTTTGCGACACCCTGACCGCCGCGTTACCATTAGCGGTAAGTCAGATATTCATTATGCAGACGATAAAGGCTTGGTTTTGGCAGGCGGATTAAAATTAGACGAAGCCAAATTCGACTTTCCCAAAGCCAGTATGCCGTCTGTTGATGACGATGTGCTTGTGTTAGGCGAAGAAAATAAAAAAGAACAAGCGTCATCAATGCTATTAGCCATAGACTTGGATTTAGATTTGAATGACGCATTCACCTTTTCAGGCAGCGGTTTAAATGTGGTAATGGGCGGCAAATTGAACTTAAACGCACGCCCCAAAGAAGACATTAAATTATTAGGCACGGTGAATGTTGTTTCAGGCAGATACAAAGCCTACGGACAAGATTTGGAAATTCAAAAAGGACAAATCACCTTTGTGGGTCCGATTGACAACCCTGCATTGAATATTCGAGCAGTAAGACGCTTATCGCCAGTCGGAGCAGGTGTGGAAGTTACAGGCTTTTTAAGTAAGCCTCGTGCCGTTTTAGTGGCAGACGAAGCAATGAGCAACAAAGACAAATTAGCGTGGTTAGTATTAGGCAGAAGTGCTGCTTCGGGCGATGACGCAGCATTAGCGGCAGCAGCAGGCTCTATGCTTGCGGGCAGTATGAACAACAAAATCGGCTTATTTGACGACATAGGCTTAACCAGTCGAGAAACGAGAAACAACAACACAGGCGAAGTAAATCCTGCTGAACAAATGGTTGCAGTGGGCAAACACTTAACAAACCGCATATATTTGGGTTACGAATACGGCTTATCATCGTCCGTGCAGGCGGTGAAATTAGTCTATCAATTAAGCAAAACCGTGCAACTCATTGGCAGAGCAGGTACCGATTCATCAGGCGGCGAAATTCGGTATAGTAAGCGGTTTGATTAGTTTCAGGCAGCCTGAAACAATTCACACGACTAAAAGTCTATTCAAAAAAGACCAAAAAAGCAACAACTGTAACATTTTATTTTTATTGCTTAGACATCATTAACTCAATGATATGTATATATATTGCATTGTTCCTATGCAGCATTGATTGGGTTGATACTTGAATTAGATTAAACAGGTTTGTTAATATCCAAAGCGAGAATTTGAATATTATTTGACCTATCGCAATGAAATTTTTATCTACTCGATTTTTTCTTTATTTACCTTTGGTTTTTTTTGTGCAGATAGCCGTATCTGCTCCACAGGACGACATTATTCGCCGTCAGCAAGAACGCATTATTCAGGAAGAGCAACGGCAACAAAGGTTGCAACAGCAGAATTTACCGCAAAGAGACAGCAAGCCCATTTCTACTGATGATTTACAACAAAAAGCAGGTAGTGGTTTAGTTTTAGATGAGACCCCTTGTTTTCATATCAAAGAAATTCTTTTGGTTGATGAAAATGGCGAAGCGTCTAAAACGGCGAAGAAGTTTAACTTTGCATTGCGTTATGCCAAAAGAAAGAGTAGTTTTAGAAGTGGAATGTGTTTAGGTGAAACCAGTATTTCGCATTTGATTACTTTGACGCAGAACAAGATTATTGACAAGGGTTACACCACAACGCAAGTGGGTTTAATGCCGCAGGATTTGAATTCGGGCAATCTCAATATTGCGGTGATTGCTGGGCGTGTGGGGGAAGTGAAGTATCAAAATTGTGATAACACAAAGGGCAGTAAGATTGCCACGATGGCTTTGCCGTCTCGCAATGACGGTGCCGTTCCACGCGAAGTGGTTTCAGGCAGCCTGAAAGATTATCGCAACAACGGTTGTTCTGTTTGGGGGAATCAAATTCCCTTATCTAATGGCAAGATTTTTAATCTTCGTCATTTAGAAACAGGTTTAGAGAATTTGCAACGGGTGCCAAGTGCCAATGCGGATATACAAATTGCACCGAGTGAAGTTGCGAATGCGTCTGATATTGTAGTGGATTATGAACAGAAGTTTCCCTTGCGTGCGTCTTTGAATGTTGATGATTCAGGTTCTCGCTCGACTGGTAAATATCAAGGAGGCGGTTCGGTTTCGATAGACAATCCATTGGGTTTATCGGATTTATTTTATGCGTCTTACAATCAATCATTTGGTGGTAAGAAAGATAAGTATATTGATGACGCGGGTAACACTTGGGACAGTCGCACGAACAACTATGCCCTGCACTATTCCGTTCCGTTTTACACTTGGACTTTTGGCGTTAATCACAGTTTTTATCGTTATCATCAGGCTGTTGCGGGCTATGCTGAAAATTACGACTACAATGGAACAAGTCGCACACTTGATTTTTATTTGAGTAAGAATCTTTATCGAGATAGTCGCCGCAAGACGGACGCAACGGTTAAGTTGTGGCAAAAGCAATCGAAGAACTTTGTTGATGATGCGGAAGTAGAAGTGCAGAGCAAACGTTTGGCGGGTTGGGCGTTTGATGTATCGCATAAGGAATATATCAAGAATGCGGTATTAAATTTAGGCGTAGGCTATAAACAAGGCACAGGCATTATGGACACACAACGTCCGCCCGAAGAAGAATTTGGTGAAGGCACAAGTAGAATGCGTTTATGGACGGCGGACATATCGGCTTACATTCCGTTTAATATTAAGAATCAGAGATTTGGTATAGAAAGTTCCCTACACGCACAATATAACAAAACGCCGCTTTTGACCACAGACAAAATTTCGATAGGCGGACGCAACACGGTAAGGGGTTTTGACGGTGAGACCACATTGACGGCAGAAAAAGGTTTTTACTGGCGTAATGATTTGTCTTATGCGTATTTGCCGAGTCATCAGGTTTATGTGGGTTATGACTATGGGCGTGTATCGGGTGAGAGCAAAGAATATTTATTGGGGCAAAGTTTAAGCGGTGCGGCAATCGGTATAAAAGGCAACCTGAAAGCACTGGGCAACTTAAATTACGACTTATTTGTGGCAAAACCGATAGTCAAACCACATGACTATCCCACGCATAGAACGGCGTATGGATTTAGTTTGAATTATGCGTTTCAGAAAGACGCAAGGACAGT
>JAFWRB010000048.1 GCA_017508845.1 Neisseriaceae bacterium
GACAAAAACACGCAAATTTTATTATTCATCGCATTCTTTATGTCGTTTGCGGTGAAAGTGCCGATGTTCCCGGTGCATACTTGGTTGCCTGATGCCCACGTGGAAGCACCGACAGGTGGTTCAATGGTGTTAGCCGCCATTACCTTGAAAATCGGTGCATACGGCTTTTTGCGGTTTGTGTTGCCGATTGTGCCAGACGCGTCCGTTTTCTTCGCACCGATGATGATTGTGCTATCTTTAATTGCTGTGATTTATGTTGGTATGGTAGCGTTGGTTCAAACCGATATGAAAAAACTGGTTGCCTATTCATCAATCAGCCACATGGGTTTTGTAACACTCGGTATGTTCTTATTTGTGGCAACCGCAGGCGGCTATATGTTGAATGACTGGGCATTAAAAGGTGCGATTATGCAAATGGTATCGCACGGTTTTGTGTCTGCCGCTATGTTTATGTGTATCGGTGTCATGTATGACCGCATGCACAGCCGCAACATTGCCGATTATGGCGGTGTGGTGAATAAAATGCCGATTTTCGCGTCATTCATGATGTTATTTGCAATGGCAAATGCAGGCTTACCTGGTACATCAGGCTTCGTAGGCGAATTTATGGTGATTATCGGTGCGGTGCAAGTGAATTTCTGGATTGGGGCACTTGCCGCTTTAACCCTGATTTTCGGTGCGGCTTATACCTTGTGGATGTATAAACGCGTGATTTTTGGCGATATGGGCACGAATCCGCATTTAGAAGAACTCACAGACGCAACCCCACGAGAAATCTTTATTCTCACCATTTTGGCGATTGCCGTTTTGGGTATGGGTTTATATCCAGAAGGCTTTATTCAAATTGTTCATCAAGCAGCGAACGATTTGCGAGACCACATTATGAATAGCAAACTCTAATCAAGAAGGAACAACACACTATGGATTTTGCACAAATGAATTTAATCGCAGCCTTGCCAGAGATATTTCTGCTTTGCTTGCTGGGCGTTGTGTTGATTGTGGATTTGTTCCTTGACGACAGCCGCCGTTATATGACGCATGCCCTAACGCAATTAGGTTTGTTAGTGGCTGTGGGCTTACAAATTCACGCTTACGGTATGCCAAACGAAGAAGCCTTTGGCGGAATGTTCATCAATGACGGCATCGCACAATTTGCCAAAACCGTGATGTATATCGCCGTATTCTTGCTGTTAGCCTATTCACGCCGCTATTTGCAAGACAACAAACTGTATAAAGGCGAATATTACACCTTAACACTCTTCGCTCTGTTGGGTATGTGCGTGATGGTGAGTTCGCAAAACTTTATCCTGCTTTATATTGGTTTAGAGTTATTGTCTTTGTCTTTATACGCACTGATTGCTATGCGTGCGAACGACACCTTTGCGTCTGAGGCCGCTTTGAAATACTTTGTTTTGGGATCACTTGCGTCTGGTATGCTGTTGTATGGTATGTCTATGGTATATGGCGGCACAGGCGGGCATTTGGATTTGAACGCTGTTTTGGCGGCTTTATACAGCCAAGAAGCCAATGGTGTTTTAATTAAATTAGGCTTGGTATTTATGGTTGTGGGCATTGCCTTTAAATTTGGAGCGGTGCCTTTCCATATGTGGGTACCTGATGTGTATCAAGGCTCGCCCACAGCGGTTACCGCTTTTGTTGCGTCTGTACCCAAAATCGCCGCAACCGTATTTGCATTCCGCATTTTAATTGCAGGTATGGGCGTGAGTTTTGCCGACTGGTCGGCTATGCTCACTATTTTAGCGGTTGCGTCTTTGGTAGTCGGTAACTTGGCTGCCATTATGCAAACCAATATCAAACGCATGTTAGCCTATTCAACCATTTCGCATATGGGCTTTGTATTATTAGCCTTTGTGGGCAATTCATTTTCAGGCACAGGACAAGGCAGCCTGAGCGGTGTTTCTGCTGCATTTTTCTATGCCTTAACCTATGCCATTATGTCTTTGGTTGCTTTTGGTATTTTGTTGGCTTTGTCGGCAAAAGGCAAAGAATGCGAAAACATCAGCGACTTGGCAGGCTTAAACCGCAAACACCCGTGGTATGCATTCTTAATGTTATTAGCGATGTTCTCAATGGCAGGCATTCCGCCGTTAATGGGCTTTGCGGCGAAATTCTATGTCGTGGTTGCTCTGTTAGAACAAGGTTTCGTGCCATTAGCCGTATTTGCGATGATTATGTCCTTAATCGGTGCGTTCTATTATTTGCGTGTGGTCAAAACGATGTACTTTGATGAATTGCCTGATACGGGCGGAGCAAACGAAAACTTGGGCTTCGCCGCCTACGCACTATTATCCATCAACGCATTGATTTTACTCGCATTAGGCATCGCTCCCGCATTTGTTATGGATTTATGCAATACCATACTGCGATAAAAGGTGTTTGAGATGAAAGAAAAGAATACTGTGAAACGAATATTGAAAAAGAGTTTCCAGTATTCTTTTTCTTTTATGGGTGCCTTAAGTATTTTAATTGGTATTTTGGGGTATTCGATTAAAGATATTGGTGATTTGTCATGGTTGCAACGATGTCTTGTTTTATTAACCATATATCTTGTTGTATATGGTATAACTGTCGGTTTATGTTATTTGAAAAATAAATCTCGTCCATATAAGAGTGTAATTAATGGTATAACAATAACTATAAAGGCAGATGATTTATTTAAACAAAAAGATTGGAAAGTTATTCCGTGTGATGATAGATATAATACGCAAGTTGATGATAAAATTATTTCTCGTAGTTCATTGCATGGAAAGATGATTATTCAATATGTCAGTGATTTAGAAGATTTAGAAAAAACTATTGATAGTGCGTCTGATGATAGTTCAAAATTAAGACCCAAAGTAACTAATGGTAAAAGAAGAAAATATCCGCTTGGAAGATTGATACCCTATCACCAATGGCTTTTGTTATCTGCTTCTCATTTAGATGATGAAAATAAGGCAGTTCTTGAAATAGGAGAGTATGAGCAAATGCTTTTTGCTATGTGGCAAGAATTAAGGAGAGTATATAATGGAAAAAATATATCTATTCCTTTAATTGGGGCAGGTATTATGACTCTAAAAGGAAACACTGAAAAAAATTATACCGAATTGTTAATAAGTATGTTATGGACTTTTCAAAGAAGTAGATTTCACCCTAATAATGGAATAAATATTGTATTAACAAAAGATACAATGGAAAAGATTGATATGGACATAATTAAGGAGATATTCTGATATGGTTTATCGAACAAAAACTTATATTGCAGCAGATTTTGATAATGATATAAACGCTGTTAAACAACTTTATCAATGGAAAGATAGCAATTATTGGAGTTTATCATTTTCTAACGCACACGATATTCAACAATCAAGAGACAGTAGTCTTCCTTGTTCTATTAAGTCATCGTTGAAAACACGCATGGATTTTTCAAAGACCTTTGTTTTAATTGTTGGAGAGAATACAAATAATATTACAAAAGGGGGGTGCCAGCATTGTGTTAGTTATAATGGTTGGACAAAATCATGTGCCAAAGGAAAAACGGTAGATTATCGCAGTTATATAAAATATGAATGTGATAAGGCAAAAGAAGCAGGAATAAAAATAATTGTGCTTTATAAGAGTATAATGGTTGATAAATTAAAATGCCCAAAACAAATTAGATATGAAGGAATACATGTTCCAATGATTTATTATGAAAATGGTCAGTATTATTGGGATTATCAATCTGTCAAACAAGCATTTGATTCATAATTTGAACATCATTAAAAACGGAAATTTGAGTTTCCGTTTTTTGTTTTTTCAGGCAGCCTGAAAGTTGATTTATCGACTATAATAACTTCCTTTTTCCAAAAACCAATAACACAATGATTATTCACCCTAATTTTAACCCTGTTGCCATTAGTTTCGGTTCGTTTTCCATTCACTGGTATGCGTTAAGTTATGTCTTGGCGTTTGTTTTGTTTATGTGGTTGGGCAGAATACGCATCAAGCAAAACAACAGTCCTTTTACCAAAGAATCTTTGGACGATATGCTCACTTACGGCATTTTGGGCGTGATTTTGGGCGGACGCTTAGGTTATTGTTTGTTTTATCAACCTGCTTATTTTGCTGCTCACCCTGTGGATATTTTCAAAGTGTGGCAGGGCGGTATGTCTTTTCATGGCGGATTTTTGGGTGTTGTCATTGCTTCTTTATTATTTGCCAAAAAACACGGTATATCGTGGATAAAATGTGCGGACGGCATTGCACCGCTTGTGCCTTTGGGTTTAGCAAGTGGGCGAATGGGCAATTTTATCAATGGTGAATTGTGGGGACGCTTAACTGACCCTACTGCCTTTTGGGCTATGGGTTTTCCTACGGCTTACAACGCCGACACCGCTCTGTTGCCTACGCTGCCTGAAAATATGCAAGCCGCATTTTTACAGTATGGCAGTTTGCCACGACACCCATCGCCTTTATACGAATTAGCGTTAGAAGGCATTGTTTTATTTATTATTTTATGGCTATTCTCGAAAAAACCACGCCCCACAGGACAAGTTACCGCCTTGTTTTTAGCAGGTTATGGTTTTTTCCGTTTTTTAATCGAATTTACCCGCCAGCCTGATGAACATTTAGGTTTATTATCGCTTGGCTTATCTATGGGACAATGGTTAAGCCTGCCGATGTGTGTGATTGGCGTGATTTGGTTTATTGTGGCAGGCAAGAAAACGGTATAATTTCAGGCAGCCTGAAAAATAGAATACGAAAAGAAATCAACACTATGCGAAGAACCAAATCCGACAGTTTGCAAACCCGAGCCGATTTGATTTGTGCGGCTTTGGATTTATTTGACGAGCAAGGGGTTTCCAAAACCACATTAGTCCAAGTTGCCGAACGAGCAGGGGTAACGCGAGGGGCGGTGTATTGGCATTTTAAAAATAAAGAAGATTTGTTTGACGCAATGTGCGACACCGTGATGTCGAATTTTCAACAAACAATGGGCAATCGTATGAATACGCCCGCTTGGGATTGTTTTTTAGAAAATATCTTATTTTCTTTTAATATTGTTAATGAAAACAAACAATTACAAAAATTTTTACGGGTTATTTCGCGTAAATGGGAAAGCACACCTGATAATGCAGGTATTTATAAAATCTGGGAAAAACATGCCGCATTAGGCGAAGAACGCTTGCTTTTGCTGTTACAAACCGCTCAAAAAAACGGCAAACTCGCCGAGCATATTTCCATTCACGAAGCGGCTCACACCATTCGTGCTGTGCATTGGGGCTTAATCATTTCGTGGATTACACAACAAGACTTCGACTTAATTCAAGTTGGCAAAATCGCCTTTTCAGGCTGCCTGAACGCCTTGTCGAAAGCAAAATAAAGCTTTTCAGGCTGCCTGAAAATCCAAAAAAACACTGATTCCTTGATTTTTCCCCCTTTGCAAGTCCTTGCTTTCTGTTACAATGCGAAGATTGCATGGTGCAAAATCAACAGAACAGCAGGTTTTATTATGTTCAGCAAACTAACCAAAAGGGATAATTCCGCTACCCAAGCCGAAGTTCAAGTGTCTGCCGCCACTGTGATTGGTGTCGGCTGTGAAATTTACGGCAATCTTTCCATTTCCACGCCCATTCAAATAGACGGCAAAATTGAAGGCGATATTGCTTCCACCGATTGTGTGATTATTGGCGAAAAAGGCTGGTTGCAAGGTAATGTAGAATGTCGCGAAATCGCCGTTTTCGGGCAGATGACAGGCGACATTGAAGCCCGTCATGTGCATTTACAACCGTCTGCGGTGTTTTCAGGCAACATTAACACCGAAACTTTGAAGATTGAACAAGGAGCAGTATATCAAGGTAACCTGAATATGAATCCGCCCACCGTTGAGCCTGCGATTGATGCGGCCAAAGAAGCCAAAGAAAAAGCCAAAAAAGAAGCCCAAGAAAAAGCAGCGGCACAAAAGGCCGCCGCTGAAAAATCCGCTACTCAAAAACAAGCCGCAGAAAAAAAGGCAGCTCCCAAACAAGCCGCACAACCCCAAGCCACAGACAGCGTGATTAATCCTGCCATTTTAGCGGCGGCGGCTAATCCCAAATCCCCGCCCGAACTGTTGCAGCAGTTAGCCTATCACAAAGAACTGCGACCCGTTTTAGCGGAAAACCCAGCCACTTATGAGGGCTTATTGCAATGGTTAGCAGGCTTAAACGACCCTGCTGTCAATGCCGCATTAGAACGGCGGCGTGCGAAGAAAAAATAAATTAAAAACAATGAGCAATATCGCTCATTGTTTTTAATTTGATAGTTTGACAGACTATCTGAAAGGATAATCAACACAATGAACACGCTTTTTTTACGCGGCATTCAACTCTCTGCGATTGTTGGTGTTTTTGACTGGGAGCGACATCAGCCGCAGACGCTTATTTTGGATTTAGATTTGTCCCTGTCAAATAATAATGCGGGTTTAAGCGATGATTTGGCGGATGCTGTGAATTATGCCGATTTGGTTGAACGCTTGCGTGCCTTTGCCCAAAAGA
>JAFWRB010000049.1 GCA_017508845.1 Neisseriaceae bacterium
AATGCAAATCGGCAATTAAAGCGATTTTAATGGGTTCTATGAGCGTTTTTTGCGTGTTCGCAGAATAATAAACCGTTCTCGGCGTATAAGCCGCCCATACGCCCCAGACAAACCACAGCGAAAACAAGGGTAAGGCGGTGATACGCAAAAAAGTGTGGCGAGTTTTTGCAGGCTGCCTGAAAATAAAACGCAAGATTATATTAAATACATATATCAAAGGGATAGTTAATACAGCATAAATCAAACACAACAAAACGCTCGCACCTGTGCGAAATGAAAACGGGTAAATCCGCCACATACTCGCAAACCAAATAGCGGTGAAAACTGCCCAAAATAGAGCCAAAGCAATAAAACGCCATTTTTTTGTGCGAAACAATGGCTTGATTAAAAAATTGAGTGCAGGCAAAAGAAACAGCAAAATAATCTGAAAAACACCTGCGGCAATGAGTATGCGGTAGTGAAACATTTTTTTGTGTGTAATTAAAGGGGATATTCTAATGGATTATGGGATTTTCAGGCAGCCTAAAAAAACGGCTGATAAAACAATCAGCCGTTTTTTATTTCAACACTATCAATGTCTAAAATGTCGCACCCCTGTCAGCACCATTGCAATGCCGTGTTCATCGGCGGCGGCAAAGACTTCTTCATCGCGAATCGAGCCGCCTGGGTGAATAATGGCTTTAATACCCTGTTCGGCAATCACATCGACACCGTCACGGAATGGAAAGAATGCGTCTGATGCGGCACAGGCGCCGTTTAAGTCCAAATTCGCTTCACCTGCCTTACGAGCAGCGATTCTTGTGGAATCAACTCGGCTCATTTGTCCTGCACCAATACCGTAGGTCTGTCCGTTTTTGCCAAACACAACCGCATTGGATTTGACATATTGTGCCACTTTCCACAAGAAAAATAAGTCTTGCCATTCTTGTTCTGTGGGTTGTCGTTTGGAAACCACTTTTACTTCATCTTTTTGCAAAATGTGTTTATCAGGCGTTTGTAGCAACAAGCCGCCGCCTACGCGTTTGAGTTCAAAGCGGTTCGCTCCCTCATACAAAGGCACTTCCAAAACACGCACATTTTTCTTGGCGGCAACCACAGCCAAAGCCTCTTCGGTAAAAGAAGGTGCCATTAACACTTCCATAAATTGATTGGCACAAATTTGTTCAGCCGTCACTTTATCGACTTCGCGATTAAAGGCAATAATGCCGCCAAATGCACTGGTTGTATCAGTTGCGAATGCCAAACGATAAGCGGTGAGCGTATCCGCCGCTTGGGCAACACCGCACGGATTGGCGTGTTTGACAATCACGCAGGCAGGCATATCAAAGGCTTTAACCGCTTCCCACGCCGCATCTGCGTCTGCAATATTGTTGTAGGATAATTCTTTGCCTTGTTTTTGCGTGTAGTTCGACAGGCTGCCTGAAACAGGGTAAATATCACGATAAAACGCCGCTTTTTGGTGCGGATTTTCGCCGTAACGCAAGTCCTGCACTTTAATCCACGATTGATTAAATTGTTGCGGAAAGTCGTTCAAATGCGGCTCGCCTGACAATTTTTCATCGTCCAAAGAAGTGAGATAATTGCTAATCATGCCGTCATATTGGGCAGTGTGCGAAAAGGCTTTGCGTGCCAAATTAAAACGCGTTTTGTCGGATAATCCGCCTGTGGCTTTGATTTCGTCAATCACGGCTTGATAGTCGGCAGCGTCCGTTAAAATGGCAACATATTTCCAGTTTTTCGCCGCCGCACGCACCATAGTCGGGCCGCCGATGTCGATGTTTTCAATCGCATCTTCCATTGTGCAACCTGTGCGAGAAACAGTTGCGGCAAAGGGATAAAGATTGACACAAACCAAATCAATGCCGTCAATGCCGTGCTCCTGCATTTTGGCAATGTCGTCCGCATTATCACGTCGTCCCAAAATGCCGCCGTGAATTTTCGGGTGCAAGGTTTTCACACGACCGTCTAACATTTCTGGAAAGCCTGTGTAATCAGCCACTTCAATCACGCCGATTTTTTCTTCCATCAACATTCTTGCCGTGCCGCCTGTGGATAACACTTCAATGCCCATTTGCGTGAGTTCTCTCGCAAAATCCACAATGCCTGTTTTGTCGGAAACGCTGATTAACGCTCGATTTATGGTTTGTGCCATAATAAAAAATCCTTTTATTGTCAAATAGTTAAAATATTTCAGGCAGCCTTAATAACCATATTTTGCCTGATGTAAAAAAGTGATATTTTACCTGTTTTATGCGGTGAAGATAGTGGGTTTTTTGATGTTTCAGGTTGGCTGAAACGCCGTTCTCCGTAGCAGGGAGATTACTACGCCTTTGCTTACGCAAAGGCTCGTAATGACAGTATCTTTTTTCAGGCAGCCTGAAAATCTATAAAACTCAAAAATGAGCCGATAAAATTCAACACAAGGCTGCCTGAAATTTTAATTTTCAAAAAAAACACAATACAATAGGGCGATAGTTATATTTTATCGCCCATAAAAACACCACGCTTGAATTTTGGGCGTGGTGTTTGGATTTTAGTCTTCAAGCAAGTCGTATTTTTTCAGTTTGGTCGCTAATGTATTGCGATGAATACCCAAAACGCGTGCCACTTCGGACTGATTGCCACGGCAAATCTCCATCGTGGTTTTGATGATAACGCTTTCCACTTGACTGAGAATTAAGTCATAAATTTCACCACGATTTTTCACTTCGGTTTTGCGTTTACCGCCCCTGTTTGAAGTGGTGAAGTAGTGTTGCAGTTCTTTTTCAATGCAGTTAGAAAGTGAGTGTTGCATTATGTTTTCCTTATCTCAAAACTTTTCAGGCAGCCTGAAAAGTGGGTTTGTCAAAAAAAATCTTGTCCTGCAGCCTGTATTTTAACCGTTTTTAATTTTATTTTCAGACTTTTTCGCATGTGGGTGTGCTTCGTCATAGATTTTCGCTAAGTGAGCAAAATCTAATTTTGTATAAATTTGCGTTGTGGAAAGGCTGGCGTGTCCCAAAAGTTCCTGCACGGCACGAATATCACGGCTGTTTTGTAAGAGATGTCCTGCAAAACTGTGGCGCAACATATGCGGACTGATGTGGCGGCTGGCTCCCGTTTTTTGCCCCCAAGCGTCTATTGTTTGTCGCAAGCGGCGTGTGGTAATGCGTTTGCCAAAATGATTGGTAAAAACAGCGGTTTCATCATTTTGAGCAATGCGAACTTCAAGCCATTTTTTTAAGGCAGCTACACTTTTATCACCCAAAGGCACAATGCGTTGTTTGCCGCCTTTGCCGTGAATATGAGCAATTTTTTCAATTAAATCAATATCATGTAAATTAAGTGCCACTGCTTCAAAAATACGCAAACCCGAACCATACAATAATTCAAACACGGCAGCGTCTCGCCGAGTGTAGAAATTATCATCAACAGGTGTGTCTAATAATTGATTGAGTTCTTCTGCGTCAATCGCTTTGGGCAGTCGTGCTGGCGGTTTGGGCGGTTTAATGCCCGTTAAAGGATTGTTGTCTATTAGCCCCATTTCGCACAGATAATTGGCATAAGACCGCCAAGCACTGATTTTGCGAGCCAGCGTGCGTGGGTGCAAATTTTTTGCCGACAATTTTTTTAACGCCGCAATAAATGCCGAACGCACCATATCTTTGTTTTCGGTCAATTTTTGCAATTCTGTCAAATCCTGCTGATACGCACGCTGTGAGTGTTCTGACAAGCCTTTGCGTTGCATATAAAGCAAAAATTGCGGACAGTAAGCAAAAAAATCAGTGTGGTTCATTATTTAGGCTGCCTGAAAATTAGGATACGGCATTCAAACTCTGATTCATTGCCTGACGCAAAATTTGATTGAGCCGCGTTTGGTAACCTTTACCGTCTTTTTTAAGCCACGCCAAAATGTCGTTATCAATGCGAACCGAAACTTGCGATTTTTTGGGGCGATAAAACTGCCCACGCACGGCATTTTGCCAAAACTGCTCCGTTAAAGGCGGAATATCAGAGAAGTCAATTTTTTCGTCTGGAAGTTGGGATAATGCGTTAAGTCTATCAATATCTGCCTGAGTTAATTCAGGTATGTCTTCTTCGCGGTATCTAACGATTGCCATATCTTTTTCTGTTTTAAAATATTTGAAAAAATCAATCGCTTATTGTATAGACAATAATATATTTTTTCAATGTAAAAAAGGCTTTCAGGCAGCCTGAAAATATTTACGACTTCATTTTTAACAACTGTTCA
>JAFWRB010000050.1 GCA_017508845.1 Neisseriaceae bacterium
CAATATGCCGTTAAGATATGCAATCATTGTTTTATTCCTTATATAGTCGATTTATACCAAAATCATGCAGCGTAACGATAGCCTTGCCGTATTATTTATACTGTCTGCGGCTCGTTGCCTTGCCTGCTTTTGGTCTAAATCGACTATTTTTTCAGGCTGCCTGAAAAAACGACTTATAAATTAACATTATCGCAAAAAACACCAAAATCAGCGATGAAATGTACGATAAGGCGATTGTGGTGCTTTTTTTCAATAGTGTTCGGCTTTTGTAAATTACTAATGGAAACAGGGTCATCCACGAAATAATGCCTAAAAATAATCCGATTAAAGACAATATTAAATGATTGCCCATTTTGGCTGTGGTTGTGGATACGCTAATCCAAAAAATAATAACATAAGGATTCATTAAGTTGAGTAAAAATCCTTTAATAAACAGCCATTTTTTATTTTCTGTTTTTTCAATTTTCTGCACATAAATTTCACGCTGTGCATTTTTGGCAATGGAATATGCCATATACAATAAAAATAGGCTACCAAAAATGGCTAATGTATTAAAAATAATCGGTTTATGGACTATTTGCGATACGCCTAAAATGGATAAAGTCAAAAAACCCAAATCGGCAAACATTGCCCCTACGCCCAAAGACAAGGCTTTTCCGTAGTTTTTTAGGGCATAAGACATAACCAGCACATTGATGGGACCAATCGGCACAGCCACGCCCCAGCCTAAAATAATGCCTTGTAAAAATTCGTTCATATAAAAAGGCTGCCTGAATGCTTAAAAATTATTCATGAAATGGTTGCAATCGCCACGAGTTTTTTAAGCGTTTGGCTAATTCTTTTGGGTCTTTGGGTGCTTGTGCGGACGCACAAAATACCGTGTATAAAGTGTATGCCACTTGGTTTTGACGAAAAGCGGAACTGCCCAACGGTTGCCATTTGCTGTTTTTGCTTTCAATCCATTTTTGATGCGTGGTGTCGCCAAAGGCGTAAATGCGTTGCGTTTTATCTTTGCACAACAAACCTTCGGCACTGATGTTGTCTATGCCATTTTTGCTTTTCAAATTAAGCACATAGCGAATAGTACCGTCATCAATATAACGAATGTTGTCGGTGAGCAAATAGGCTTTGCCGTCATCGTCTTTTTCAACCACAATTTCTTGCCATGCGGGGCTATCCATTGCGGGGAAGGGCGGTAAATCTTGTTTGTTTTCAACCCATTCCTTGTCTTCGTCAGGTTTGGGTTGATATTCGTTAATCTGCCGAGCGGAAAGGCTGCCTGAACACAATATCAAGGCGAAAATCGGAAGTAATTTTTTCATTTTTCGTGCTGTTTTCATTCAAAATAGGGGGCATTTTAAAGCATTTCGCCGCCTTTGTTTTTTAAAAAATGCAAATAAAAACTTTCTAACGGCTGTTTGCCGTAATGAATTGATTTTATTTGATATTGATAAGAAGATAATACGCTTAATAATTGTTCAGGCGTGCAATCTGTGCATTGCCATTCATCTTCTTCGCACTCTGTTGCGTTTAATATTTGGGCGTGTTTTTTATCTAAATTTGGGCTGACAGAAAAATATAAAATATTTTCACCGTGTTGCGTTAAAATATCATCAATTTTGCCATGATAAATTTTTTCACCATTTGCAAATAGGGCGATTTTATCGCACAATTCTTCAATTTCACCTAAATAATGCGAGGTATAAATAATGGTAATACCTTGTTTTAATAAGTTTTTAACATTATTTAATATAAATTGTCTGCCCTCTGGGTCTATGCCTACGGTGATTTCATCTAAAAATAAAATTTCAGGTTTGTTAATTAAACCTATGGCAAAATTTAATCGTCTTTTTTGTCCGCCAGATAAATTACCTGATAGTTGATTTTTTTGTTCAGATAAGCCCACTTGTGCTAATAAATCCATTAAATATTGTGGATTTTTCACGCCATATAAAGTGGCAAAAAATTTCATATTGTCGATAACGGATAACAAGGGATAAAACGCAAAATCTTGTGGTACCAATGCCATTTTGCTGCGTTGTTTTTTGGTTAAACGATGAAAAGGCGTGCCGTTGATGATGATTTCGCCCGAAGAGGGTTTTACCAAACCGCACAACAGCGACACCAAAGAAGTTTTGCCTGCTCCATTTGGACCCAATAGCCCCAAACATTCGCCCGTGTCAATGGTGAGCGAAACATTGTGCAAAGCGTTTCTTTCTGCTTGTGGATAACGCAAAAAAAGTTCTTTAATTTCAATCATTTCAGGCTGCCTGAAAAGTGTTTTATGTTTTGCCAAAAGGCTTTTTCACGGTCTGCAATGTGGTGTAAAGTATCAGCCACTTCGGCGTATTGCGACAGATTTTCTGCCTTACATAAAGCCACACAAATAGCGGCAAATTGTCGCCAATTATCGCCTATTTCGGTTAATTGTTGCGAAAATCCTTGAATATCCGCATTGTTTAATAATCCGCCCACGCGTTCTAAAAATGCCGCATACAAATAACGAAAACCCGCACCGCCCGTGCCGATTTCTTCCTGCATACGCACCAAATTGCCTAAATACAATTTGCGGTATTTTTCGCTTTTATTTTGATTAGGCAGTGCTGCCACACTGTTTGCCACACGGTGAATACCACGATAGCCGATAAAAAACAAAGGGGCTAACATTTGTTTTGCACCGCGTCTTAATGCGTCTTGCGTTAATTGGTGTAAATTCAATTCATCAAGGGTAGGGGGCTTAGCGGTAAAATAATATGCCAAACCTTTGGCAGACAACGCCCCTTTGGCAAAGCGTGCCTTTTGCAAATCCGCAGCCGAACAGCGTTGCGGCTTATCTAAAATCGGGTCGGAAATTAAATATTCACCATTTTCATAGCCATAAACCACTAAATTATGGGCATTAAAATGAAAACGAAATGCGTCAGGAAAATAGGGCAACCAGTAAATTGAAGTTTGTACGCCCACAGGTGTGCCTTGCAATAAAGCGTTATTTAACGCTTGCATGCCAAGTTCAGGCTGCCTGAAACGGCGGCGATAAAAGGAAATATTCAGCACTTTTTGCAAGCGTTTTAAAATAGCACCTGGCGGCATTCGATAAGAAATCAAAGGCATACCTGCCATTTTTACCACAGGAATAAAGGCATACGATAAACCACAACCGAAACCAAACGCCAAAGGTTCATCAAACGCCAAACCGCCGTGCTGCAACATTGCCGCCGCCGCACCGCTCTCACAATGTGCCGCATGAATATGGGGAAAATCAAGTTGAATATTCTGCATAAATTGATGATGATTGACTGCAATAAAATGGTCTATTTTATCAAATTGCGTTTTATGGCAAAAAAAGTTTTTGGCTTACGCTTAAACCTCGTTTCAGGCTGCCTGAAAAATATAATGAAAATAATCAATTTGACGAACAATTTTATTTTTATTATACTGCAATGCTCTACACATTCGGGGGCGACCTTGGTTTCGACGGGGGTTGCAAAGCGAATGCGGGCATGTCGGGATTTCAGTAACCCCGTAAAACACTGAAACTTAAATAGTCGCAAACGACGAAACTTTTGCTATCGCTGCGTAAGCGGTGCCGCTGCAACGATTTGTTAATGGGTCGTGTGAGGAAACTCGCCGCAGCGTCATTTTACATTAAATAGTTGGCTGTCGGACTACTTGGCTGTCGATGAGATTTAAGGTAGTTGGTTTTGTTTGTAGCCTGTCTTTCGGCGATAAATAAAACGAGATTTTTAAATAGAACAGACTAAACATGTAGAACGCTTCGTAGAGGGCTTTCGGACGCGGGTTCGATTCCCGCCGCCTCCACCACAACGCTTGTCAATGTGTTCAGGCAGCCTGAACATTTTTTTTGCCCAAAAAAACGCCCTTTCACGGCAGGCTGAAAGGGCAAAAAGGGAAGAAAAGATAATAGGGAAACTGGTTATTTTTTAAGCGGCTTTTTCTCCGCCAAATGCTTCGTATGCCATTAAGGCTTCAGCAGCGGTCATTAAAGACGGACCACCG